>NZ_WJYH01000018.1:0-77086 GCF_009668065.1 Acinetobacter sp. RIT698 | reverse complement strand
ACAACTTCAAGAAATATTTGATTTAACTAATGATTTTGAAATCAAATATATAAAAAAAACAGGTTTAAATTCTTTCCCCTTCGAAGTTGCATCAATTGAAAACTTTAAATTCATTTTTAAAATTGATGACCGAAACATTAAAAATATTTTCTATGCAAAACTAGATGCTTATATAAAATATCGTATTGAAAACAATCTTCTTGATGATCGCATGATAGAAAATATATATGAGATTTTAAGCAAAGAAAGCAGATACTTGTACACAAAGGTTGAATATCTAGGTACACATGAGACTAAAAGCAAAAGTGTAACAAGTTATCAATTAGGTCAGCACATTTATAGTTTTATAGTTTCAGACAATAAGTTAAAACTAATTATGGAGCCGATAAATTTTTCTAACCAAAATTCTGGATGATTAATCTTCAAAAATGATGATTGAAATATGAGTTGTAAATTGATTGACTAAAAATTATTGATTATTTTCAAAATAAAGGTGAGGTAAGAGAATTTTATGAGTATTTATTTAATCCGTCATGCACAAAGTTTGGGTAATGTAAACGGTAAAACTGAGTCACATGCAAGTATTCCTTTAACCGAATTTGGACATGAACAGGCGCAAAAACTTGTTGATGTTTTACCTCCAGCAAAGCAAATTTTTATCTCGCCATTCCTCCGTACACGTCTAACAGCTGAACCAATTTTATTACGAGATCAGATTACACCTCAAGTTTTGGATATTCAGGAGTTTTCTTACTTATCCGATACGCGATGTAAAAATACCACTTTAGAGGAACGAAAACCTTGGGTAGATGATTATTGGAATCAAGCAGATGTGAACCTAGTGACAAGTGAAGGCGCTGAATCTTTTGCCAATTTTTATCAACGCGTTACGGACTTTATTTCACACTTGGATTCATTAAAAGTACACTATCAACATGATCATTTACTGGTATTTAGTCATGGTCAGTTTTTACAGTTATTGAAAATGCTGGTTGAGCAAAAGCGAGAATTATCATCACAATTAATGCGTGATTTTCGTTATGCATTGTTAAATCATCAATTAGACAATACAGAGTTTTTTATTTTTAAATAAAATGAGATTAACAGCATGAATTTTATAATAAGAAAAATTGCTCTATTGACGGTTTTTATGTTTATACCTGTATCTACATATGCAGATATTGTGGCTTTAAAGTCAGATTTAACTCAATTTGCGCAACCTCTTGAAACACAATGTAAGGGGCTTGAAAGCTATATGCCTCTTAACATGTTGCATAAATTTTTAAATCGTTCAAATTCTGAAAAAATAGATGTGTATTCGATGGATGTTATTTTTGTTTCAGATTTTTTGGGTTATTTAGAAGATAAAAACTGTGCTTTAGCGGCATCTGATTTCACCATATCGGGCGTTAAAATTTTAAATCAATATCGTGACTTATGGGCGAAAGATTTACCAAAAGAGAGAAAAATCCTGAGATATGAAACTTACCTTGCAGCAGGTGATGCAAGTTTGGTGAAATATAAATGGACGCATAAGATTCAATATCTAGATGATGCGCATCAATTTTATACACAGTACTTAGTGACCAATGCAATCAGTCAACAACAAAAACAACAATGTGGGAAAAAATGTGCTGAATACTTAGCTGATGTAAGTAAGGTGCAATACTTTAATCTGTATGATTACGCGTCTATATCCTATGAATATCAAAAACTTTTTCGTGATATCTATGAACAATATTCACAACAAGATGCAAATTTTTCAGACAATCTCGAAAGTCTGAATCTGGTTTTTGAACGTACTGATCAATTTGAAGTGAGTGCAATTAAAACCACAGGATTAAGCTCAGTAAATAAAGAGGTGGCTTCTTTAAATAATTTTGATCGCATTTTTAGTTCTGGTGATAAAAAACTTATAGAACTTTATACAAAACGTTTAGATCAATATCTACAAAATAGAATCCAGCATAAATTATTAGATGCAGAGATGACGGATAAAATTTATCAATTCTTGTTAAAAGAATCGGATGAAAATAATACGATGATTGTACGTACTCAGCAGGAAAGTGCTCTTCAACCTAATCAAAGTTTTCAAATTGGAAAACACCACTATATTTTCAAGGGAAAAAGTCATCAGGTGCAGTTAACTTTCCAACCCGTTGACTAAAGCATGAGTGAGATTGGCATAAAAACTGCTTGATCATTCACACTAAAAAATGGTGATTGAAAAGTTTAAAGGCGGTTTGAGTGAGTAAAACTTATTTACGTGGGCAAGACTTAATAGACCAAATCCAAAATACTCCCTATTCACGAGATCTCATTGGCTATCACGGTGAAGTACCCAAAGTAGCATGGCCCAATCAAGCTAAAATAGCGGTACAGTTTGTACTTAACTATGAAGAAGGTGCTGAAAACCATATCGAACATGGTGATGCCGGTTCTGAGCAGTTTTTATCTGATATTGTGGGAGCAGCAAGTTTTTCAGACAAACATATGTCGATGGATTCGATGTATGAATATGGCGCTCGTGCAGGATTCTGGCGTATTCATCATGAGTTTAAAAAGCGTAACTTACCCATGACCATATTTGGAGTGGGTATGGCGCTGGCACGTAATCCATATATTGTCGAAGCCATTCAACAAACCCATTACGATGTGGTTTCACATGGACAGCGTTGGTTAAATTACCAAAATATAGATATTGAAACGGAACGTCAGCATATTGATCAAGCAATCAGTATTCTAGAAACCTTATTTGGCACTACACCAATGGGTTGGTATACAGGGCGAGATAGCCCAAATACGCGTAAATTATTGGCTGAATTTCCACAGATCAAATATGACTGCGATTACTATGGTGATGATTTACCATTTTGGACAAACTTAACCAATTTACAAGGCCAAAGCCGCCCGCACCTGATCATTCCATATACATTAGAAAGTAATGATATGAAGTTCTGTGCGCCTGCTGGTTTTAACAGTGGCGAGCAATTTTATCAATATTTAAAAGATGCCTTTGATGTGCTTTATGCAGAAGGTGAAACTGAGCCGAAAATGCTATCGATTGGCATGCATTGTCGTATTCTGGGACGTCCCGGTCGTTTTAAAGCATTACAGCGTTTTTTAGATTATATACAGGCACATGAAAAAGTCTGGATCTGTCGTCGTGGCGATATCGCTGAACATTGGTTTAAACACCATCCAGCCGCATAATTGTCGCTACGAGGATGTGGCTTTTAAGGTAAGCACTTTATTTTTAATTGAATGCAGTAAAGCGCGCAGCAAAGTTTATATAAAAGTGTTTGAAAATTTTAGCGAACTCAAGCATAGGTATTATTCGTGAAAATAGAAGAATTTAATCAAGCATCATCAGAAGAGCTTACAACCTTGCTCAAGCATTGTGTGCACATTCAACGTTGGTCAGATGAAATTTTGTCACAACGTCCATTTGTCAACACTCAAGTGTTAATGGATTTTGCAAAAGCACAAGCCTCAACTTGGACATGGTTAGAAATTGCAAATGCATTAGCGACACACCCTCGGATCGGTGAAAAAAAGGCTCAGGCAGTGCTGAGTGAAAAAGAGCAAGCATTTTCTCATCAAGAGCAATCAGCAATAAAACAGAGCACTGAAACACAACATGCTTTATTGCAAGGCAATATTGCTTATGAAAAGAAATTTGGTCATATTTTTTTAATTCGTGCTATGGGCTTAGATCAGACTGAAATTCTACAAGCACTGAAATATCGTTTATTAAATGATCCTGAAACAGAACAGCGTATTGTTAAACAACAACTTGGTGAAATTGCAATGTTAAGACTCAATCAAGAACTGAGTGAAAATGAAAGCTTAAATGATTGATTGTATTAAAATAATGTTTAGAAAGGAAATAACATGATCAGTACCCATATCTTAGACACGCATCTTGGCAAGCCTGCCGTAAATGTTCTGATAAAATTATTGGATAGCCAAGACAATATTGTTGCAGAATCAAGGACCAATGAAGATGGACGGGTAGCAGATTTTAATTTAAGTGGAATTAAAACAGGGGATTATAGTTTGGTTTTTTATACTGCTGAATATTTTGACCGTTTAGCCTTAGCAACGTTTTTCCCAAAAGTTGTGATTCATTTTTCAGTTCTTGATATTGCACAACATTATCATATTCCTTTATTAATCAGCCCTTTTGCTTATTCCACATATCGTGGTAGCTAGCTTTTATAGAATTAGATTATTTTATGATTTTAAAGCCCATTGATTTGGGCTTTTTTTATGAAATTTTGACCAAGTGTAAAAAATTGGCTTTGTTTTTGCTTATTCATGCAGGTGTTTACCGCTATTTCTGATGGGGAATTTATACAATGAAATTAACACAATTTGCTGCGCTTTCAACTTTCGTTTGCACCGCTTTTAGCACCCATGCTGCGCCTATTTGGCAAGACTTTAGCATTACTGGATTATATGGAAAAAATTATGAATTAATTGCTCGGGAAGATGATCAATCGACCATTACTTTTGAATATGCAGCCAAATTAAAATATGGGGACTTCTTTGCATTTGCGGATCGTACCAATAATGATGTTTCAGGCAATGAGACCTATTTTGAAGTTTCACCACGATTGAGCTTAGGCGCGATTTCAGGGCATAAGTTGGAAGCAGGGCCAATCAAAGACGTTCTCATTGCCACAACATGGGAAGGCGGTGAAGGGTTTAACAATTATCTGTATGGGATCGGGGTAGATTTGGCGATTCCATATTTCCAATATGCACAATTAAACTTTTATAAAGCAGACAATTACAAGAATACAAATGATGATTATCAGCTGACTTTTGTTTTTGGTGTGCCTTTTAAAATTGCATCAGAAGATTTTCTTGTTGATGGTTTTCTTGATTGGTCAACCGCTGAAGATGATCATGCCAGTGAGTTAAACTGGACTACCCAATGGAAATGGAATGCGGGTAAACATATTTCACCAGATACGAAATTGTATTTAGGTGTTGAATATTCCGTTTGGAATAATAAATATGGAATTTCTGGTAAAGATGAAAATAATGTCAGTGCCTTAATTAAATATCATTTTTAAATGAGCTTTATCTGATCATGTTTTTAAATGCATGAATAGGATTGAGATAAGCTTAAGATCATTTTTCCAAACCAGCGCAACACTGAATAATGCTGCACTGGTTTTTTAACAACATAGGGTAAAATCTTATCTCAGTACTTCTCAGCACTTTTAGTGTGAATGTTTTGATCCATGCATTTTTTATTTGCTGTTATGAAATGGTGATTATAAGGTCAGGACAATATTTTCATTAAATTGAAAAACATCACAATTGTGACCCTCACCAATCCGATCGATTACAGCAAAGTCGCTGGGTGCTTCAAGCGTTAATAACGGATGATGCCAAGTGCCTGCACGATAGTTTACAGCCTGTTGGCCATTGCTTATAAAGGCATAAATATGATCAAGATCAGGTTGATCTTGATCTAAAGCCGCTGCAACAACAACCAAGAAGGATTGACCTTGCATCGGGATAAATGCCTGTGAACCAATTGGATGGCGTTCAAGCATTTGAATTTCGCAAGGCACTTGGGTTTTTTGAATATTACGAAAAATACTCAACCCGACTTCAGCATTAGCCGCTTGAGCCAAAGATAAAGCATGATAGCGTTCCGTATGCGTGCCATTGATATGGAAAAAGTCATTGCCAGCACAGGCAATGACCTCACCAAATGCTGCAAAAGCTTCAGCAGTTAATGGCTGAATTTGGATATATTTCATAAAATCACTCTGCAATTTTACCCCATAATCGGATACGGCTAATGCCACCGTCTGGAATCATATTGACACGAATATGTGAAATTTTTTCATGTTTTAAAATGTCTGCTACATAATCATGAATATGATCCATTTGCATATCCTGAGCATTGAGTAGAAATGGCCAAAACATACTTTGCGGAATCAATTGTGGATCAGTCGCATTTTCAATATAAATCGCCTGAATCGATACTTGAGCGGGGAAATTGCCTTTGAAATGTGCGGTATCAATTTCAATTTTTTCAATTACACCACTTTGACCTAGGGCCAAAATACACCAGTCAAATCCAGGTGCACGGCGGCGTTTGGTTTCCCAACCATCACCCATATTGATCCCACGATTCGGATTGATCAAATTACGAGGATGGCCAAAGTGTGCATCACTATAGGCAATCACCCGTCCACCATTTTCAAGTGCCAGTAAATCTAATGTACGTTGGCGATCTTGGATCTGTATTTGCACTTCACCATAGACGCGAAAACGTGCAATACCACCATCAGGAAAAATATTTAAGCGTACATGGGTAAAGACTGCTGAGTTTTTAATGTCAAAAATATGATGTTGGCTGGGGCCAAGAACAGAATTATCTAGAATGGGCTGCCATAGTGCATTGCTTAAGTCCCCATTTGGTGCATAACAGGCTTCAATTGAAGCGGAAGCAGGGTAATTCCCAGTAAAAAAAGTGGTATCAATATCAAATGCTGTAATTTTTCCAGCAACACCTAATTTAACAATTGCCCAGTCATAGCCCGCATGGCGTTTACGGCGGGTTTCCCATCCATCCATCCATTTGCCGTGATCATCAAATTTATCTTCTACAAAAATGGGTGGATTAAATTGCAACATTCGTTGTGCTTCTGCAAAAAAATCATCTGAACATTCAAGTACTTTTGTACCAATTCGGGGATCTGCCAAATTGCTGTATTGTTGCAAATGTGCAGGAAGCTCAAAACTTGGTGCAAGTAAAGTTGCCATATTTATTTACCATTCATATTACGATTTATATCATTTTATTGATTGATATCAGTGTTTAAAGTTCAATAAGCACTCATAAAAACAATATCTTAGCGTCGTCATCATGCATAGCCTATGCCAACTTTGCTTAAGGAATGTTGTGATTTTTAAATAAATGGCACGTTTTTAGCATTTTAGTCATAAGTGTTAAAGAAACAGACAGAGGAGAAATAGATGGAGATTACTATTATCGGTGCCGGTATGGGGGGATTAACCGCAGGTATTGCACTAAAAAAATTCGGACATTCGGTCACCATCTATGAACAAACTGAACAAATTCTAGCTGTAGGTGCTGCTATTTCTTTATGGTCAAATGGTGTTAAGTGTTTAAATTATTTAGGCTTAACGGATCAAGTTGCCAAACTTGGTGGTCAAATGGATCATTTAGCCTATATCGATGGCTTAACTGGTGAGCACATGACCCAGTTTAGTTTAATGCCTTTGATTGAAGAGGTTGGGCAACGGCCTTATCCAGTTTCCCGCGCAGATTTACAAAACATGTTGATGGATGAATTTGGCCGTGACGATATTCATCTTGGGAAAAAAATGGTTGCACTAGAACAAGTAGATCAACACATAAAAGTTCAGTTTGCAGATGGCAGTGAAGTCACCACAGCATTGTTAATTGGTGCTGATGGAACACATTCACTGACCCGCCAATATGTACTGGGTGAACAGGTTGAACGTCGTTATGCAGGTTATGTCAATTGGAATGGCTTAGTCGAAATTTCAGATAAGTTTGCCCAAGCCGATCAATGGACAACCTTTGTTGGAGAGGGAAAACGTGTTTCGCTTATGCCAGTGGCAGACCAACGTTTTTACTTCTTCTTTGATGTGCCATTACCTGTAGGTTTAGAAAACAGTAAGGCCCAATATAAAACACTCTTTAAACAATATTTTAAGGACTGGTGCCAGCCCGTTCAAAACTTAATTGAAGCGATTGATGAGCAAAAAACCAATCGAGTAGAAATTCATGATATTGAACCTTTTACCCAGTTTTATAAAGGGCGAGTGGTGATTATGGGGGATGCAGCTCACAGTACTACGCCTGATATTGGTCAGGGCGGTTGCCAAGCCATGGAAGATGCAATTTACTTAGCACGCGCTTTGCAAATCAATACATTAGGCTTAGAGGATGCCTTAAAACGTTATCAAAATAAACGTAATGAGCGTGCCAATGAGCTGGTATTACGTGCACGTAAGCGCTGTGATGTGACCCATATGAAAGATGAGGCTGTGACCGAAGCGTGGTATCAAGACTTACGTCAAGAACAAGGCCCACATATTATGCGTGGCATTATCAGTAATATTATTGGTAATCCTTTAGATTAAATGTTGCTAGGTCGATGCTGAATTTAAATTACTGAATCTAAATTCAGCATTGGAAATCTAACGCTTTTGATTCATATATGTTTAGGGAGTTATTGCTAGTCATCACTCAGCCACACGTCATTGCTTTGTTGCTTAAGGGCTATTGTTCATGTATTACAACACATAGCTAAAGCTGATTATTGATAAGGGATCAGCTTGAGCTTAAATGCTTCGATTTGTTCAATAAGATGCTTAATCATAATTTGCGATACGCGTGAAAGTTGTCGTTTTGGCGCAACACATAAAGCCAGTGTTAACGGATATAAACCCTTTTCTCGAATCGGCTTAAAAACCAGCTCGTCACGTTCTAAATATGGATATGCATCAATAAATGACAATAAACCAATACCTAAATTCTTTTGAATTAATGACATAATCATTCGAATGTCATTACAATCTAAGTGCTGCTGTGGGCTAAATTTATGGTGTTTATACAAGGTCTGCACATAATCATGAATAATTAAAGGAGCACCAGGAATCAAGTGTTTATCGTTGACACTATCTGACAAATAAACTTTCTCATTTTTTGTTAAAGGGTGATCTTTAGGTAAAACAAAACCGATTGGGATTTCGACAAAAGATAAAACCTCTAATTGATGATGGCCTTTCGGGTTTAATAAAATTCCAAAATCAATTTCAGCGTCCATAATCATATTTGACACAGTTTCACTGTCTTGGATATGAAAATTAAAATTGATCCAAGGGTAGTTGTCATACATATATTGAATTGAATCTAAAACGAAGCCATCACTGAGTGCAGAAATCAATCCGCAATCAATTGTTCCCCGAGAAAGTCCTTGGATTTCATCAAACCGATTACGGGTTAATTGAAATTCTTTTTGCCACTTAATCAAATCCGCATAGAGTAACTCTCCAGCAAGTGTCAGTTTTAAACCACTGGGTAAACGTTCAAACAGATCAATGCCAAACTCTTCCTCAGCAAGTGCGATTTGACGATGTACCGCTGATACTGAAATATAAAGTTGATCTGCTGCTTTTCTTAAGCTGCCTGTCTTGGCAACGGCAATAAAATAATCTGAAAATCGTGAAAAAGTTGTATTCACAGGCATATGGGCTGTCCATTATTTACATTTCACGGACTTATTCCTAAGCAATGAAAATCAAGGAAATTTAAAACTCGCTAAAATCACAGATCATTAAGCGATTTTTATGCCAATGATGAGTTTTTCTAAAAATAATTTTCAGATAGGTGTTCTATTTTTTAGAACGAGATAAGCAAAACATTCTAATAGACAGAATTAGACAAAATTCGTAATTTAAAACTCAGCCATGATTTTAGCTGAGCAACATGCTGAAATCACAGCATAAGATCATGACATTAAATATATATTCTGTGAGTTTCGTATGAATGCAATTCCAGTTCTCAACTTGTTTAGTCAACCACAATGTAGTGGTTTTGAACCTAAAGACTGGGAAATACTTGCTCAGCATTGGTATCCTGTCGCACGTGTGCAAGATGTCACTACAGCCCCACAACAAGTACAACTCCTCGATGTGAAAATGGCACTTTATCAAACGGCAAGTGGTGCGATTCAGTTGGTGCGCGATATTTGCCCGCACCGTGGTGTACCACTCAGCAAAGGTTGGGTGCAAGGTGAAGAGATCGTTTGTCCCTACCATGGCTTGCATTACAACACAGCAGGTCAATGTACAAAAATTCCAGCGCAGCCAGACCTGACAAATATTTCAGAGCGCTTTAGTCTCACCAAATTTCCTGTAGTGTTAAAATATGGTTTGGTTTGGACAAGTTTATTTAGTCGTGATGCAAGCCATGCAAACTTTCCAATATTGGACACTTGGGATGATCCTGAGCATCAGCCCATACTGCCGCCATTTGTTGACATTGCGGGTTCAAGCGGGCGGCAATTGGAAGGCTTTATTGATGTCGCACATTTTGCTTGGGTACATCAGCAGTCTTTTGCTGATGCTGAAAATCCTGTCGTACCCAAATACATTACTGAGCGTACAGACTATGGTTTACATACTGAATATGTCAGTAATGTGAGCAACTACCCGCATGGCTTACAGCATCTAGCACCAGAGGGTTTTTTATGGAAACGAATTTTTGATGTTTACCCACCATTTTCAGCGGTGTTAAAGGTTGAATTTCCACGCGAGGGTATATTGAAAATTTTAAATGCCTGTTGTCCTGTATCACATAACAAAACTCGATTATTCGTACCGCTGACCCGTAATTTTGATACCACAGGCGATTTGCAGGCAGTTTACGATTTTAATGCACAAATTTTTGCAGAGGATCAGGACATGGTAGAGAGTCAAAAACCAGAAGAGCTTCCATTAGATATTACAATGGAAGCACATTTTGAAGCAGATCGTTCATCTACAACTTACCGTCGAATATTGGCAGAATGGGGGTTAAGCAAACGCTATATTGTGTAAATTTTCTTTATAGCATCAGAAGCATTCAATCTTTCTTTTTGACTGATTGAGTGCGCCTTCGGATTTACAATTGAATCCATGTGGTTTTTAACTGTGTAAATTTATCAATCGCATGTAAAGATAAATCACGCCCATAACCAGACTGTTTATATCCTCCAAATGGAGTACTGACATCTAAAGCATCTACTGTATTAATAGAGACTGTGCCGACTAAAAGCTGTTTAGACAGAAGAATTGCTTTCTGAATATCTTTGGTCCAAATTGAGGCAGCTAATCCATAAATGGAGTGATTTGCAAGTTCAATCGCTTCATCTTGGGTTTCAAAAGTTGTGATTGAAACTACAGGGCCAAAAACTTCGTCATGGAAGATTTTAAAATCAGGATTGACACCGATTAGAATGGTTGGTGCTACATAGGTTGCTGGATCTAAAGCAGCATCTAAATTTAACGGAATAATATGAGACTGCGCACCTTGAGCCTTGGCTTGATCAATAGCAGCTCTGACATTATCCGCATGTTGATGATCAATTAAACAGCCCATCGTGGTATTGGGATCTAGAGGATCTCCAATCTTAAGTGTTTTGGCTTTGGCGATAAATTTATCTATAAATTGTTGTGAAATGCTTTTTTCTAATAAAATCCGTGAATTTGCCGAACACACTTCACCTTGATTATAAAAAGCACCAAAAATCGCTTTATCGACCGCTTTATCTAAATCAGCATCAGCAAAAATTATATTGGCACTTTTCCCACCTGTTTCTGGCCAAACAGGTTTCATATTTGATTCAGCAGAATAAGCCAAAAACTTTTTTGCAGTTTCGGTCGATCCAGTAAAGACTAAACAATCGACATCTGGATGGCGTCCAAGTGCTTGACCTGTGATATGTCCTAAGCCAGTAAGCACTTGCAATACACCATCTGGAATACCAGCTTGTTTTGCGAGTTCAGCAAGTTTTAATGCAGTAAAGGGCGATTGCTCTGCAGGTTTTAATACAACACAATTTCCAGTTGCTAAGGCAGGTGCAAGTTTCCAACTTGCCAAATCAAGCGGAAAGTTCCACGGGACCACAGCTGCCACAACGCCTATAGGTTCACGACAGACCATCGCCAGTTGGTCTACACTTGTGGGGGCAATTTCATCATAAATTTTATCAATACTTTCTGCATACCATTCAAAACAAGATGCTGCACCTGGAATATCAACATGCAGTGAATCCTGAATCGGTTTACCTACATTGAGGGTTTCGAGTAAGGCAAGCTCTTCAGCATTTTCACGAATAAGTTCAGCAAGTTTTTTGAGTATTTGCTTACGTTCACGCGGCGCTAGCCGAGACCAGACACCACTGTTAAAGGTCTTTCTCGCATGTTGAACAGCTTGTTCAACTTCATTGGCATCACATGCTGACATATCGACTAAAAACTCAGCTGTGGCTGGATTTGATACTTTATAGGTCTGCGTGGTATTTACAAATTGTCCAGCGATAAAGGCACAACTTGGCAGTGTTATCTGCGCGCGTTGTTCTAGCCAATCCTGTTTTAGTTTCATTCATCTTCCTTAAAATTTTAGCGATATAGTAGGTTTAACCGTATTATTTTTCGCCAATTTTGTGAATTTGTTTTATACAAGCCTTGGGTTTAGAAAAAACAAATTAAAAGCGTTACTTATTTTTTTTAACTAACTTTTTAAATCCACAGTCACGTCTTAACGCTTAATATGATTGAGCAGGCGTTCAAAAAATGCATCACATTGTTGCATCTGTGAGATTTCAATATATTCGTCTGGTTTATGCGCAACTTGAATAGAACCAGGGCCACAAACGAGTACTGCAGAATTTAATTGTTGATGAAATAATCCACCCTCCGTACCAAATGAAATCTTCTGTAATGCAGTTGCTGGATCAAGGAGGTTTTGTAAAAATTTGACCGCTTGAATAGTGGTTGAGGTATTTAGTCCGGGGTATTGATTAATTTCCTGAAAACTGACAAATTTTGCAAAAGGGCTTTGCTCGATATATTCAAAAATTTTCGCTTGAACTGACTCCGTATTCTGTTCTGCAACATTACGAATCTCATAATCTAGAACACATTCATTGGGAACGATATTTAAAGCTTTACCGCCTTGTATTTTCCCAACATGTACAGTGGTATAAGGCACATCGTAGTCCATATCCACAATTGGACCTTCTGCAATCTGTTTTTGTGTCGTGGTAATGGCCTCAACAACATTTTGAGCACAATAAATCGCATTGACATATAACGGGGCTAAAGCGGAGTGACCTTCTTGTCCACGACAAATTGCTTTAAATACTGCTTTGCCTTTATGGCCTGTGGCAATATTCATACTGGTAGGTTCACCAATCACACAAAGCTCTGGTTGAATAATTAATTCAGAGAGTAGGCCAAGAATTCCGCGTACACCAATACAGCCAATTTCCTCATCATAGGAAAGGCAAAGGTGCAGTGGTTTAGCCAATTCTGGCATTTGTGCTGCCTTTAACATGGCATGTATCGCGCAGGCGATAAAACCTTTCATATCAGCAGTACCACGACCAAAAATTTTATCGTCTTTGATTAGGGCTTGGAAAGGTTCGCTACTCCACGCTTGTCCTTCAACTGGAACCACATCGGTATGTCCAGACAGCAATATTCCAGCTTGGTCTTTAGGACCAATACTTGCCAATAAGTTGGCTTTGGTCTGCTCTGGATTAAAATTTAAAGTGATACTGATTCCCGCAGGTTCAAGTAAGTTTTTGACGAACATGATCAGTTCTAAATTACTTTTGTAGGACGTTGTATCAAATGCAACAAGTTTTTTAAGTAGTTGAATACTCGACAGATTAGACATCTGAGGAATCCTTTTGTGTTTGGGCTTTTATATAGGGATCGTAGAAATGCGGCGAACTCATACCCGAAATAAAATGATCGGAGATAAAGCTTTTACAACGACTAATGAACGCTTCGACAACAATATTTTTGGGTACATTTTTCGGTGTCGCAATGCCGATATACATCGGGCGATGTTCATGCGCAATACGAATACGGACCAGACGTTTACCATCAAGGCTATAGGTGTTTTTCGGGCGAACATTCAAAATCGTGTAGCCAATATTATTGGCAACCATTGAACGAACGACATCGATATTTTTTGAAGAACGCACAACATTGGGCGTAAGATTTTGAGCTCTAAATAATGATAAGAAATATTCATTGCTAAAGGGCATGTCTAAAAGAATCATCGGGTACTGTGAAAGTTCTTCTAAGCTTACAACAGGCAATATTGCTAAAGGGTGCTCCTCACTGACCAATACATGAGGCGGCAATTTCGTTAAAGCTTCAAAATGAATAATATTTTCATCAATATTGAGATCGTAAGTTAAAGCTAGATCAATATCATTACGTATAAGCGCATTTAGAAGTGCTTGTTGATCATCTTCGTAAAGGTCTAAAGAAACTTGCTTATATAAGTTGGAAAATCCATTGATGATATCGGCATAGATCATCGGGGTAAAAGCAGGGAAGCAGCCTACTTTTAACGGCCCACGTATGGAACCAGAAAATTCTGCCGCAAGGGAATATAAACTTGAAGCTTGGTTTAAGATCTTCTTACATTCCAACATCACACTTTTACCAACAGTGTTGAGGATTAAGCCTTTCGCATGTTGGCGAATAAATAATTGGGTTTGTAATTCTGATTCAATATGTGCGATTGCGGCAGAAATAGACGGAGAGGATACATGTATCTTCTCCGAAGCAATAATGATACTGCCACATTCAGCTGTTGCAACAAAGTATTCCATTTGTCTTAAAGAAATTCGATTTAACACTTTGGATACACCTCCATTGTATACCCTCGAAAAATTTATTCATTTCCTGGAACACCATAGCTGCGAGCATTGATCGGGTTTAAAGCTCTTAAAACATAATCATCAATTTGCGGTTCATATATCTGCCATAGTGCGATAAGGTCGGAAATGGGGTGATCTGACCAGTCCACGCGTAAGTCAACAATCGGCCATTCCAATTTGTCAACAACCAAAAGACCAGCAGAATGTACTGCTCCTGCTTCTCCACCAGCCTGTTTTCCTGCGTCTAATGCATAAAGTAAACGCTCAGCAAATGTGCCTTTACTTTGTTCGAAGTGTTTGAGCATAACATGAGTAACATTCTCATTTGCAAGTAAATTACCCGCACATACGGCATGTTTCCCTATATGTTGTGTATAAATTCCTAAGCTATTTTCTCCACTAAAGGCAAAAGGCTCATTCACCGCGTCAAGTAAAGTTAATTGGCGGTATTCAATAAAATCGGTATTTTTAGTTAATTCTGTAATCGCATTTTTAGGCGATATATTATATTTGGTCATTTCAAGTAAAATGCTGGCCAATTGAGGATCGGTTATATTCTGGCTTGCTGCAACACCAATCCCAGCTTTGGCACGTATACATCTTGATGCAACGGCTGGAGAGGATGAACTAATCGCTGCACCGAATTGTCCTGTTTCACTGCATCTCGCAATAATTGAAAATGTCATATTTCCCTCACATCTTGATGGTTTTTAGTCTGGAATAACGGCAATTGCATCAACTTCGACAAGCCATTCTGGACGTGCCAAAGCGGAAACAACAATACCCGTTGAGACCGGGTAAACCCCTTTAAGCCATTTACCGACAACACCATAGACATCTTCACGGAAGCGTGGATCAACGATATATATGGTAATTTTACATATATCTGCCAATTCTCCCCCAGCTTCTTTGAGTAGCATGTCAATGTTATACATCGCCTGTTCGGTCTGACCCTTGACATCACCTATCGCAACACTTTGCGATGTATCCAGATTTTGTCCAATTTGACCACGAAGAAAAACGGTTCGCCCACGTGCAACCACAGCTTGGCATAGATCATTGTCTAAATTCTGCTCTGGATAAGTTTTCTTGGTATTAAATGTTCGAATGCGGGTATGTTTCACAGCTCAATCCTCAGTTAATTATGATGTTCCTCTAGTATGCTTACTTCGTGGGCGCTCACAATTTGTGTTTTCCTTTCTAGTAATTTACTTTTTCCGTAGTAATAAAAAAACTTAAAAAAGAATGATAGCGTGGCATATATTTTTTATTTATTTCATGTGCTTAGTGTATAGCTTCAGATTTTTTGATGCACTTGTTTTGGATATTCTATTTTCGCTTTGCTGCTGGGCTCCCTATATTTTTCTTAAATCATGTTTTGTGCAGCTTTGATATTTCATTTTTTGAACAAGAAATCTGCAGCAAACACATGTGATTGGCTGTAGTTGGTAAATGTCTATTCAGCAAAAGAGTTGTTGTTGCAAGGACGTTCCTCGATCTGACAAGGGAAAAAAGATGAGTTTAGATAAATTAGAAATAGATACCGTTGTGGTTGGTGCTGGTCAAGCTGGAGTCGCGATGAGTGAGCACCTGACAGAGCTTAAAATTCCACATGTAGTACTAGAAAAAAACCGTATTGCAGAAGCTTGGCGTACACGCCGTTGGGATTCTTTGGTAGCGAATGGACCTTGTTGGCACGATCGCTTTCCCAATATGGAATTTGATCTTGATCCAGATAGTTTTGTACATCATGACCAAGTTGCTGAATACTTTGAAAAATATGCCAAGCGCTTTAATGCACCGATTTATAGCAATGTTGAAGTTAAAAAGGTCCAAGCAAATGCGCAAGCTGCGGGTTTTGTTGTTGAAACCTCTAAAGGCACTTTAATAGCACAACGTGTCGTTGTAGCAACAGGGCCTTTTCAAAAAGCCATTATTCCTTCGATTGCGCCTCAGCAAACGGGTTTATACCAAATCCATTCAGACCAATATAAAAATCCACAACAAATCCCTGAGGGTGCTGTTTTAGTAGTGGGTGCTGGTTCTTCTGGAATTCAAATCGCAGATGAGTTAAATCGTGCTGGTAAAAAAGTCTATTTGTCTGTGGGAGCGCATGAACGTCCACCACGTGTTTATCGTCAACGCGATAATGTTTGGTGGCTCGGGGTGTTGGGTGGATGGGATAGTGTTAAAACCGATACAGGACCGTTGAAAGGTTTGGCTGTGAGCGGTGCACATGGTGGGCATTCCATTGATTTTAGACGTCTCGCACAACAAGGCATCACTTTACTGGGCATGACGATGCAATTTGAAGCTGAGCGGGTTCGTTTTCAAAATGATTTGCAACAGTCATTAGCCGACGGTGATAAAGCATATTTTGAGTTTTTAGATGCTGCGGATGCCTATGTTCAGCGTACCGGTATAGATTTACCTGAGGAGCCAGAAGCTCGGATTATTTTAGATGATGCTGAATGCATTCAACAGCCTATTTTAGAGCTTAATTTAGCCCAAGCAGGGATCACTTCAATTATTTGGGCCTCTGGCTTTGGTTTTGATCATAGTTGGTTAGAAGTCAATGCTTTTGATGCAAATGGGCGGCCCAACCATAAGCTTGGTGTCTCAACAGAACCCGGTATTTATTTTATTGGTCTACCTTATTTATCTGGGCGTGGTTCAAGCTTTATTTGGGGCGTTTGGCATGATGCAAAACGCGTGGCAGGCCACATTGATATTCAACGTCAGTATTTAAAGTATCAAGATAAAACTCAAAGAAATTTAATCAATAAAGAAGAAAAAACTGCATGAAATAAGTTTTAAATTTCAAGGTTTAATGCCCACTCTAGGAGGGAGGAGCACATGACAGGAAAAAACAATAAGCAAGGAAGTCGTTTAATCGATCAGGCAAAACAGGTGAATGCAAAAAAGTTAACTTTGTTTAACTTGATCGCCATTGCAGTAGGTTTAGTGCTATCACAAGGTGTGATGGTGATTATTTTGCAAGGATTTGGCTTAAGCGGAATAAGTTTTTTTATTCCGCTGATTATCGGATTCTTTTTAGCACTGAGCTATGCGACCTCTTTTGCAGAGTTGGCATTATTAATCCCTAAAAGTGGCAGTATCAGTGATTATAGTCTAGTCGCAACAGGGCATTTACCCGCGATGCTTTCGGTATTTTGTGGTTATATTTTGGTGGCAATGTTTGCTGTTTCAGCAGAACTGATTTTAATCGATGATGTGATCAAAAAAATATTTAAGCTGGATGTTCCCTATTTTGGTATAGGTTTTCTGATTTTATTTATTTCAGTCGGTTTAAATCTGCTGAAAATTGATATCTTCTCCAAAGTTCAAAATACCGTGGCTTTTGTCATGGTGGCTTTATTGCTTTTGCTCGGTATATTTGCAATCAGCGGTTGGGTTTACCCACATACACAAGTGGTTGATTATACAATTACTTTTGATACAAATACCGTGGCACTGGTTGCGTTGGCTTTTTGGGGATTTGTTGGCGTCGAGTTTGTTGTTCCGATGATCGAAGAATCCAAAAATCCCAGTAAAAATATCCCAAGATCGATGTATATCGGTTTAACTACGATTTTTATCACCATTTCTTTATATGGCGTTGGTGCACTGTATTTCTTACCCCAAGAGCACTTGGTTAATTCTTTGACCCCACATATTGAATATGCTACGGCGGTATTTGGCCCCACAGGCTTACTCTTTATTGCGATTGGTGCTCTATTTGCCACCTTAAGTACCTTAAATGCGACTTTAGCTGCCTTACCACGTATGTTGCAGGGCATGGCGAGCAATAAACAAGTGTTATCAATTTTTGCCCGAGTCAATCAGAAAAATAATGTGCCTTGGGTGGGCGTTGTATTTGTTGCCGTCATCATCATGATACCGATGTTGTTTTCACAGAGTGAAACCGATGTGATTAAAGTTCTGTTAACAGCAGCATGTATCTCTTGGTTGATCGCTTATGTGATTGCACATATCAACGTGATTGTATTGCGTAAACGCTACCCACAGATGGCAAGACCTTATAAAGCACCATTTTATCCATTCCTGCAAATCATTGGCATTATCGGGATGGTACTTACGATTTTCTATGCTGTACCTACCCCAGATTTGAGAGTCAAAATATTTACCTGGGTCGGAATCGTGATTGGTTTTACCACAATCATCAGTATTCTTTGGATCAAATTGGTGATGAAAAGACAACTCTTTCAACCAGAATCCATCGAAAGTTTGACCAAATAAAAGCAGAATTTTAACAAGGAGTTATCTTATGAAGCAGTTATCAACAACAGAAATTACAGAAGTTTGGAAAAAAGATAAAGATCACCATATTCATCCATGGACTGACTTTGCAACCTTTAAAGATGAAGGCGCCATGATTCTTGCACACGGTGAAGGGTGTTATGTTTTTGATGCTGAAGGTAATAAATATTTGGATGGTATTGGTGGTTTATGGTGCGTCAATGTCGGTTATGGGCGGCAAGAAATTGCTGATGCTATTTCAGAACAAATTATGCAAATTCCTTATTATTCTGCATTTGGTCACCATACTTCGATCCCCGCTGCAAAATTATCTGCAAAACTGGCTGAATTAGCGCCTGGAAATTTGAATCATGTACTGTTTGGTTGCGGAGGTTCAGTTGCCAATGATACTGCGGTACGACTCATTCACTTTTATTTCAATCAACTTGGTCAACCAAGCAAGAAAAAATTAATCTCGCGCAAAGATGGTTACCATGGCAGTACCTATATCAGTATGTCATTAACTGGTGTTGAGTTTGACCATATCGGTTTTGATATTGATCGCGAATTGGTCCACCAGATTTCATGTCCAAATCCATATCGTAGAGCGGAAGGTCAAAGCTTAGAAGCGTTCTGCAATGAAAAGGTACAAGAGTTAGAAAATAAAATTTTGGAACTGGGCCCAGAAAATGTCGCTGCATTTTTTGCAGAACCGATCATGGGTGCTGGTGGTGTTATCGTACCTCCACCGGGATATCATAAAAAAGTCCTTGAAGTATGTCATAAATATGGGGTTTTATATGTGTCCGATGAAGTTGTGACTGCGTTTGGGCGCTTAGGGCACTTTTTTGCTTCAGAATCAGAGTTTGATATCGTTCCAGATATTATTACTTGTGCCAAAGGCTTATCTTCAGGTTACTTACCCTTAGGTGCAACGATTATATCTGATGATATCGCAAAAGTGATTGGTAAGCCTCAGGCGGATGGTGCGTTATTTACCCATGGATTTACCTATTCAGGTCATCCTGTTTCTTGTGCAGCGGCACTAAAAAATATTGAAATTATCGAGCGTGAAAATTTACTGCAACATGTCAATGATGTAGGTCAATATTTTGAAGATCAATTACACACATTGGTTGACTTAGACATTGTCGGGGAGGTTCGTGGTAAGAAATTTATGATGTGTATTGAAAACTTAGCCAATAAGAAAACCAAGGAACTTTTCCCAAGTTCAGTCAATGTAGGTTCTCGAATTGCAGATTATTGCCAGAAAGATGGGTTAATCATTCGTCCAGTTGGCCATATGAATATCATGTCGCCACCCTTAATTTTAAATAAACAACATGTAGACTTTATCGTGACAACATTACGTAAAGCGATTCTGAGTACGACAGCGGATCTTAAACGTGAAGGTTATTTGTCTGGTTAAACTTGCAGATAAATCTAAGCAAACAATTTAAGCGATTCATGGCCCCCCTTAACTGAATCAAAAGTAGCGGGGCCATTTACTGAGTTGATCCTTCAATATGGATTAAATGCAGCTTAAGCTGTTGAATCATTGCTTGGATGGTATTTATTTAAAATGCTTGCTGATCGGCAAGCATTTAATTTAACACACTGAATAGTTTGTCTTTTAATTGTTGCCAATTTGTCGAAATCCAACACACCAAAGAGCCTGAAGTCACCAAGATCACGCCATACCAAAACTCTGTTGGTAGATTGATTTGTAAGATAAACATTGAAATCAAAGTTGAGATGACTGGACTAAAATAAGATAAAGTCACCAAAATCGTAATATTGCCTTTGATAATGCCAATATTCCAAGCAGCATAGCCCAAGGCCATCACCACTGAAACAATGCCTAATAATCCTATTGTTGTAAGTTCAACTTCTGAAATTACATTTAAACTCAATCCATTTGACCACAAGTATTTAGTCCACAGCACTATACTGATCGCCACAAAGAAAAATGAAATTGGATTATGCCCATCACTATATTTTTTGGTAATGACACAATATAAGGACCACAGCGTTGCCCCAACAAATGCCAAAATATAACTGATTGGATTTTCGAGAATATTGGATAAAATATTAGACCAAGTTAAAGCACCTTGCCCGGTTTGAATCAAAATAATCCCACTTAAGCTGATGGCTAAACCGACAATAACAAAGACATTAAATTTAATTTCTTTAAAGAGGATCAGCATCGCAACAGTTAAGCCCGGCCAGAGGTAATTGACCAGACTGACTTCTATGGCTTGTTGGGCGGTTTGTGCCAGTGCAATGGCATAAGAAAAACATAATTCATAAATAACAAACAATAAGGTAGAAAAAATCAGATATTTTTTTGAAATTAATTTTAAATTTGGGATTTTAAAAAATATTAATAAAATACACGTGCTCAGTGTATACATCAGCAGCACAGCCAACTCAGCGCCCAAACTAAAACTAATTTTTTTCAATAAACCGACAATGGAAGACCATTGTAAAATGGCACTTAAACCAATCAGGGTTGCGAGATTCTTTGACATATTGGGCTTTAAAATCTGAGGATTCAGATTAAGGTAAGTAATGAAACAATTATAGCTTAGAATTCTGTGATTATTTTTAAAATATCACCCAGCATAAAACAAATAATATGTCAGGATAAGCTCAATTAAAAAACAGCGGATTTAAGCAAAATTTGATATTTGAGGAAAAAATTAAGTATTAAAAATGATAAAAAAGCTTTGTTTTTAGTTCAATTTTTTATATAAACATATGCATAAAGATTAAAAATTAACGAGACATTCAACAGAGATAAACAAATGAGAAGATTACCCGTATATTTATTATTAGATACCTCAGGTTCGATGCATGGTGAACCGATTGAAGCCGTTAAAAATGGTGTTGAAATACTGGTTTCTTCACTCAGACAAGATCCTTATGCGCTTGAAACAGCCTATTTATCTATTATTACTTTTGATACTCAAGCCAAACAGCTAATTCCTTTAACTGAAATTGCAATGTTTCAACCGCCTCAATTACAGGCAACGGGGACTACACAGTTGGGCGAAGCGCTTGGCTTACTGGCAGATAAAATTGATCAAGAAGTGCAAAAAACCACACCTGATACCCGTGGTGACTGGAAACCCTTAGTTTTTATTATGACAGATGGAGCACCAACGGATGATTGGACCAAAGGTTTTGAAAAACTAAAACAAGCCAAGACGGGGATGATTATTGCTTGTGCAGCGGGACATAATGCAGATAGCAGTATTCTCAAACAAATTACAGAGGTTGTAGTAGAACTTGCAACCGCAGATTCAAATACCATTAAAGCCTTCTTTAAATGGGTTTCTGCAAGTATTTCTACTGGTAGCCAAAAAGTAGATGCAGGTCAAAAAGAAGTCACAGGCTTAAATGATCTTCCACCACCACCACCTGAAGTAAATGTGGTTCTATAAAAATAAAGGAAAATAGCATGGCAATTACATTGGCGAAAGGTCAAGGACTCAGCCTTGAAAAATCTAAACATGATTTAGAACGAGTGACGATTGGACTCGGTTGGGATATCACTGAGCAAAAGAAAGGCTTTTTAGGCGGATTATTTTCTGGTGCAAAGAGCGAAGAACACGATCTAGATGTGGTGGCATTTTTATGTGATGCCAGTGGAAAAGTAAAAGATCTGGGCTGGAATGCCGCAGGTCAAGCCACACTCGAAAATAGTGATGTTATCTTTTTTAATAATTTAAAGCATCGTTCAGGGCAAATCTGGCTGACTGGAGATAACCGTACGGGTGCTGGTGACGGGGATGATGAGCAAATTATTGTCAAATTAAATAGCTTGGCAGCTGAATATCACAAGATTGTTTTTATTGTGCAAATTTATAATGGTGCAAAAAATAATCAGCATTTTGGTCAGGTTAAAAATGCCTTTATTCGTGCTGTCGATGGTACTGGTAAAGAAATGGTACGTTTTGATTTATCAGGTATCGGTCAATATGATCAACAACGTTCATTATTATTTGCTGAACTGGTCAGAGAAAATAGTGGTTGGAAATTTAATGCGGTCGGTAATGCATCACCCGCGGATAATTTCGTGGAATGGTTAAAAAAATATAGTTAAAAAATGAGAATATAATGCGCCGTTTACCTGTATATATTTTATTAGATACATCTGGCTCTATGCGTGGTGAGCCAATTCACTCGGTGAATGTTGGCTTGCAGTCGATGCTCAGTGCATTAAGGCAAGATCCTTATGCGCTTGAAAGCGTGTATTTAAGTGTGATCACTTTTGATATTGAAGCAAAAGTTTATTTACCGCTTACCCCTTTGGATCAAGTTCAAATTCCAGATCTAGATGTACCCAATGTGGGAGCAACATTTATGGGTGCAGCATTGGAATTACTGGCACAGGAAGTACAACAGAATGTACAGAAAAGTAGCAATGATGTTAAAGGCGATTGGCGCCCGTTATTGTTCTTGATGACAGATGGTTCACCCTCAGATGTCTATGCTTATCAGCAAATCGTTCCCACAATTAAACAGCTTAACTTTGCCACGGTTGTCGCTTGTGCTGCGGGGCCAAAAGCGAAAACTGAATCCTTGCTACAACTGACGGATCAAGTGGTTGTGTTAGACACCATGGACTCAAATAGTTTTGCCAGCTTCTTTAAGTGGGTTTCTGCAAGTGTGGTTGCTGGTAGCAGTAGTGCAGGAGTATCCGATTCAATTTCTTTACCACCACCACCCGCCGAAATTCAGCTGGTTTTATAACTGAATATTACGTGATGATAAAAATGTTAAATCAAACAGATGAGCACTTATCTATTTGATTTAGCTATTTGAATAATATGATAAAAATAATGTAGGTGAAGTTATGCGCCGTTTACCGGTATTTTTTGTTCTTGATTGTTCTGAATCAATGGTCGGGCAACCGCTTGAATCAGTTCAAGAGGGTGTGGAATTTATTTTAAGCAGTTTAAGAAAAGATCCTTATGCACTTGAAACTGTATATGTTTCAGTGATTGCATATGCAGGGATTGTCAGAACATTGGTGCCTTTAACTGAGTTATTTGCCTTTAATCATTTTAATTTGCCCTTGGGTGGTGGGACACATTTGGGTAAAGCTTTAGATCATTTGGGGCAGGAAATTGATCGTTATGTGATGAAAACCACCAGTGAAGTCAAAGGCGACTGGAAGCCAATGGTCTATATATTTACCGATGGACGCCCAACCGATGAATATGATCAGGCAATTCAACGCTGGAATGCCAAATATGCGCATAAAGCAACAGTCGTCGCCATCGGTCTAGGTGCAGATGTTGATTTTTCTGTGCTAAGTAAGATCACTGAAAATACCATTTCAATTGATCAGATCAATCAAGAATATGTCAAAGGTTTATGTAAGTGGATCACAGCCTCTGTGGTCTCACAAAGTGTCAGTATTGGTAGCCATCAACAAAAAGATGACCTGTTGCCGATTGATGAGCGTTATATGCGCTTGGCAAAAGATGCATTATCCCTGCAAAAAAATAAAGCCGATGATCATTGTGCGATATTTGTGGGTCGCTGCCAAAAGATGAATAAACCTTATATCATCAAATATATACGTAACTTACAATATAAAGGTCCAGCTGATTTAAATATCAATATCTATAATTTTAAGTTAGATACCTGTAGTGCGATATCTGAGGAGTATTTTACTTGGTCAGATCATAATGAATCCAATAAGCAGATCAATACAGCCGAACTCGATGGTTTCCCTGAATGTCCACATTGTTTTTCTGAGACCGCTTTTGCGGTATGTGGATGCGGTAATTTGATGTGTTATGACGGCTATCGGGAATCTGTGGTTTGCCCGTGGTGTCGTCGACAAATCAGTTTCTCGTCTGGTGATGGAGATTTTGATTTAACCCGTGGGCAAGGTTAGGCTTTATCGGTTGATGTGTTGATACATTATTAAAGCATTGCTGCATTGAACAATATTAAAAATCTATATCGCTTAACGCTTAAGTGCATCGTGATTGGTGAGTGACCAAGCGAATAGAATAGAAAAATGGGTAGAGGGTAAAATGGACAGTGATGTATGCAAATTAAAGCAGATTTTGGAACAAAATCCCGCTGATTTCAGTGAGACATTTTCACAATTTCTATTAAGTGATCCGCAAAATCTCAAACAACTTTCAAAACTCATCAATGAATTGGAAAAAGTGAAGATAGCTGCACAGCGTTTGAACAATATCGATGAAGCTGATTTATTGGATAACGCATCTGCTGCACAGTCTCAGCATGAAACTATAAGCTCGGATACAACCCAAGCTACTGTACAAAAGAATGTTCAAGAGCCAGTCGGTCTTAATCAGCAAACAGAAACCAATCAACACGCTAGAGTTGATGACCAAGTCAAGCTTGATGAAAATATTCAACAAAATTGTGATGATCCTTTAGTCAATGTGGATCAACTCCATACATCATCTGAAAACACCAACTCAGTTGGAGCAATTTCCGAAACGCAAAATGTCACTTTAGATCTTCACACAACATTGCAACTGGCACCGATCCTACAAGTTGAACAGCAAGTTGTTGCAGATCAAGTCGAGCAAGCATCAGCCCCTACAATTGAACCCAATTTAGAAAACAAGCCGACAATTGATTCTGAAAATATAAACTCAACCCCTGAAATAATATCTTCTGAAACTGAGAAGAATAGATTAGAGATCGAATCTGTGTTTAGACGAAGTAAATATGAAGACATTAAATTTCAGGTTGAAAATGCCCGAGTTGGACAACACTATCAATCTCAAATTTCAGTGATTTCTCAACATGATGTCAATCAATTAACATTCAAATCTGAAAGCTTTAAATTTCCAGATACAAGTTTTTATTTCGATGAAGCCACACAACGTATTCATGGTGAACCACAACAAGCAGATTCAATCGAATTTTCTTTTCAGTTTATTGCTGATGGAGAAACACGCTCCGCCCAGTGTCGGTTGAATGTCATTGCAGACCCACGCAGTTTATGGAAAGTCATTGAACCTGAGTCTGGGCAAAAATTTAGCAAGCCACATTTGGATCAAGCTTTGATTGATGCGGTGGACTATAAAATTATCGCTGCAAGTCGTCGTGGCCGTTCACATGAGCATGCAGGCTTATTTAGAGATGACGATTTTTCCATTACTTTAATCGACAATACACCTTGGTCGGTCTTGACTGTGGCAGATGGTGCAGGCAGTGCGCAATACTCCAGAGAAGGCTCTCGAATTGCGGTAGAGATTGTTGAAAATGAGTTTAAAAACTATTTGACCCCACACACGGTTAAAAGCCTGATTGCTGATTTAGAAAAGTGGCAAGTGGGCAGTCAGGATGCTGAAACTGTTGCAGTTGCCAAAAAGTTAAATGAGCAGTTTCATCATGTATATTATGAAATTTATAAGTCAATTATTAACCAAATCAAATTACAAGCAGAGCAGATTGGGGCAAATACTAAAGATTTTTCAACCACATTGCTGGTTGCGGTCGTATGTAAATTAGCTGACAAAACCTTTATCAGTACATTCTCAGTGGGAGACGGTGCAATCGCAGTATATAGCGAGGACAATGTCCGTCTGATGAATGTTCCAGATGGTGGTGAATATGCAGGACAGACCAAGTTTCTAGATCTGAGTATTGCAACAGAATTTCCAAACCGTTTAAAAATAGGCTGCTTTAAAGATACCCATGCGATTATGTTGATGACAGATGGTATTTCAGATCCAAAATTTGAAACAGATTCTGGCTTATCCAATTTTGATAAATGGCAAAATTTATACCGTGAACTGGATCCGTTGCTACAGAATGAGGCAGCTGATACTGCATTGTTGGAATGGATGCATTTCTTTACAGCTGGGCATCATGATGATCGTACCATGGCTGTATTATGGAATAAGCATTCAACAATATCTGTATAAATAATATCTAAGTATTTGAAGAATATAGTGTAAGGTGGCAAGTATGTCAGCAAAAATTATTAAATGTACCACCGTTGATGGACGTGAAATAGAATTTGTAGATGAAATTATCGGTTCAGGTGCAATGAAAGATGTATATTTTTCACCTGATCGTAGTTATGTGGTGTGCTTTTTCAGTAAAGAAAAGAATAAGTTTTATGAATCTAAAGCCACCTTTGAGCAGCAAAAAGATCGTTTAAAAGAAATTGTAGGCAATAAATGGCAAAGTATTTTTAATGGGATTGGTGGGGATTATTGGAAGAATATTTTCTGTTGGCCCGATGGTTTAGTTGAATATAATAATTTGCTTGGGATTACCGCCCCAACCTATAGAAAACAATTTTTCTTTGAATATGGTTCAAAAAATAATGATTTTCTGCAAATCAAAGGCAAAGAAAAAGAAGGGAAATGGTTTGCAAGTGCAAACAACCAAAACAGATTTCTCGACGACAAAGAAAAAGGTACTTGGCTAAATTACCTTAAAATAGGAATTCTAATTTCCCGCGCAGTACGCCGTATGCATGCTGCGGGTTTGGCCCATTCAGATTTATCTTATAAAAATATTTTGGTCGATCCTGTTTCTGGGAGTGCCAGCGTTATCGACGTTGATGGTTTGGTAGTACCTGGAAAATACCCACCAGACGTTGTCGGTACTCCTGATTTTATTGCGCCAGAAGTGGTACGCACTAGTCATTTATCCAAAGACAATCCTGATCGTTATTTACCCAGTATTGCGACAGATAAACATGCTTTGGCGGTATTGATTTATATGTATTTGCTCTATCGACATCCGTTACGTGGTGGAAAAATTCATGATATGAATGATCCGCAAAAGGATGAAACGCTGGGAATGGGTGAAAAAGCGCTGTTTATTGAACACCCAACAGATCATAGTAATCAGGTAAAACCGACTCAACTTAAAGTCAGTCAGCAGCCATGGGGTGATCCTGCAAAAGTACCATTTACAGTGACTGGACCGTATTTGTCTGAGTTATTTATGAAAAGCTTTGTCGAGGGGTTACATGATCCTGCCAAGCGTCCCTCAGCCAATGATTGGGAAACAGCTTTGGTTAAAACAGTGGATTTGATTCAGCCTTGTCATAATCACCGTTGTGGTCAAAAGTGGTATGTCTTTGATAACTCCACTCAACCTGAGTGTCCATTTTGCCATACGCCGTTTAAAGGTAAATTACCTATTCTCAATTTATACTCAGCACGGCAGCAAGGTAATTTTAGACCCGATAATCATCGTTTAATGGTGTGGACAGGCCAATCTATTTACGCATGGCATACCAATAATATGATTGCACCGAATGAACGCTTAACCGCAGAACAGACCAAGCGAAAAGGGTATTTTGTTTTACATAATGATGTGTGGTGGTTGGTCAATGAAGATATGCCTGATCTTACCGATGTTGCCAATAAAACGCAGATCCCGATTGGTGGTAAAATTGAGTTAAAAGATGGAGTTCAAATTTTATTTTCTAAACAAGATGGCGGTCGTTTAGCTGTGGTACAAATGGTTGAAGCATAATGCGATGCTTCAACCTCTAAACAAGGCCTATACCACCAATATTTTGTCGTGTGTTGAACAAGAGGATTTGACCAAACCAAAAGTTTTATATCTGAGTAAAATCATTTCAGCCCAATTTTTATGGGTGGCAGGTTCGATCATTGAACCATGACTTTTAAATACACTCTTAGCATCGTGTGCTAAGATTAATTGAGCTTCATGGAAATCTTCAGGCTGAACTTGTAAGGCATGATGAATATGACCAATTTGAGCAGGATGAATTGCTGTTTTGGTATAAATGCCGTTATTCATGTCTTGTTCCAGCTCTTGCATCAATAGCTGTGTATTTTCAAAATGTTCACACACGGGTGAACTCAGCTGAAAGCCATTGGGAATAAATAATCCCGCCAATTGTGAAATCAGAATACCCACAGGTGTTTGATAAATCGTAGTATTTTTGGGTCTACGCAGATTTAAACAGGATAAGAGGTCATTGCCACCAATTCTTAAACATAATGTTTTATGAAAGTCATATTTAAGAGCTTGGTAAAGTTCAATATTGTGCGCAACATCAAAGATTTCTTTGGTTTCAAGTGTCGGCATATATTGCAAATTGGCAGGTAATACATTCATCCAATTTTTTAGATTAAATACATTAAACTTAGGCAAAATCATACCATTAAATGTTTGATTTAGATCCCAGTCGACAATGTGCTTCGCCATTTCCATATTTCTTGGACGGATAAAGATGGCAGGGGCTTTTAAACTGGGTTCATCCAGTCGTCTTTGCAATAAAAGTTTTAAATTCACCATCGCCGTTTGAACATCTGATTCAAGTACAGCATCTTCAAGACATACCGCAATTGATTTAATCTGAGGAAATTTAATTCCTTGGGTAACTTCCCACAATTGTTCATGTGTTGCAGGAATATACATGGTCGCGCCAAGTTCAATGGCGTGTAAAAGTGGCTTCATTTTTTCTTCTCTACTTTTTTTATCAATGTTGCTGCGTGATAAGGACCTAATTTTGTTCCCAGAATATCGATTGGAATATTTCGCTCACGTGCAAAGTGCAATAATAATTGTACATGAGGGTTAGATTCATCTTTCAATAAGATTCGTTCAGGTACGCGTCTTAAAACTGCTCGCGTTGCTTCAGCAATACTGGGTTTTATATGGTTAATATTTTGAATCGCATATTGTGCTGCAATCCATTCAATCGTTTCTGCACATTGCTGCTGTTGTGCTAAACGAATTTGATTGTTCCAGCTCACCTGTTTATCCGTTGGATTTTGTTCAATCAACAGTCGTATTTGCTCAACAAAATTGACAGAAAGGTCATAAGGTTTTAGCTGATCATAGATTAAACAACTGTGCCATTTTTGTGTCTGATAGCAATTTTTACGGGCATCTTGCTGTTCAATCGTTTCTTTTAGAATCGTCCGAGAAGTCAATCCAGAGATCACTGAACCCAATATACCAAATGGAATCAACCAATCATCTGTACTGGCACTTAACCAAGAATAACCACCCAAATCAGATAGGGTAACTAAACGCGGGATCTGCCAATTTTCATCAAA
Organism: Acinetobacter sp. RIT698; assembly: GCF_009668065.1. NCBI lineage: Bacteria > Pseudomonadati > Pseudomonadota > Gammaproteobacteria > Moraxellales > Moraxellaceae > Acinetobacter > Acinetobacter sp. RIT698. Next base: position 47,289 of record NZ_WJYH01000018.1, on the reverse strand, counting down.
GAGCTCAGGAATGTCTTGTAGATTTTTTGTGAGTTCTTTGCATATCGCGCCTTTACCTGTCCAGCCATCTACAAAAACGATATTCTCAGCACTATGTTGTTCAATAATTGCTTGCAGTGCAGCAAAGTCAACACCTCGATCACGAATGATACTAATACCATAGTGATAACAAGACTGATGCTTTTCAAGGTAATGCTTGAGTAATACACCTAAAGGAACACCAGCGCGAACCAAACTCACCAAAACAATCTCTTGCTTGGGAAAACGTTGCATCAAACTGTTGCCAATTTTTTGAACTTCTTCGGCAAGGCGCTGTGCACCTTGTTCAAAGGCATGCTGATAATGTTGCATTTGTTCATCCGTTGGCGGATGTTCAGCACTGATCATTTGTGAATAGTGCATTTTTCCTGACTGGATCAGATATTCTTTTTCTTCAACTGCAGTGGGTTGAATATCATCAATCTGCATCAAAAAAGTAACATCTTCGGGACGATATGAACCGTGAAAGCCAAGTTCGTTCAATATTGGATTGAGTGGTGTGATCAATGAATTAGACATGACCTAAATATCCTTTAGTGTCAAAATCATGGCTTAAATGCGTATTGAGAAACTTATCCAACTGACTGCTTTTCGGCATTCCAAACCAGTCGCAACAGCTGAGGAATCCAGCATCTGATAGACTATCGCCCCAACCTAAAATAATACGTTCCCGTTGCGGATCATGTTTCTGAATATAAAACTCAACCGCGCTTTGTTTGCTGACATGATGTGGAATAATCGCCAGATTATTGCCATTGATATGGATATAGCACTGTTCCAGTAGAGGTTTAGGTAATTTCTCAACAAGCCGATCTAAAAATAACGCACCAGCTTGTTTTTGCTTTGCAACAGAATAAATACTCAGTTCATTTTCAACTAAAGTCCAAGTTCTTACTGCACCCAAATCTTTGGCATAGTCATGCAAAGCTTCTGGCAAGTCAGTCAGTATGCCATTGAGTTGAATTTCATGTTGTTTTTGAAGATCAAACCAGTCAGTATCCACAGCTAAATTTTGATCCAGAATCGTGCCACCATGGGAACAAATCGCACCATATTTAAAAGGGATTTGTACACGTTTAAAGCCTTCAACTGAGCGAGCAGTTACAGGCACAACCTCAGCAGATTCAAGCAACCAATTCAAAAAAGACTGCTGTTTTGGACTCATATATGAAAGCGGTTGTCCTGAAACATCTGTAGTCACCATTTGATGTTGTGGAGTCGGTTGCTGTTTTCGATAAGTTTGAAATAAAGTGTCATCCAAGTCGACAAAGACTAAAGGTTTAGGGTTCATAACTGATCACTTCCAAATTTTTAATTTGTTCAAACAAGCTTGGGTCTACGCTATCTTGGTGTGTTTCAATCACCAAAAGCACCCGATCAAATTCTTGATGTTTTACGTTATAAGCAAAGTTTTGGATATTTAACCCATAATTATCATGAAACTGGCAAATACTTTTTATCGCATGTCCTTGCATGATCGGTGAACGTGTTGTTGAACTAAAGTAAGTTTCAGCACCTTGTTGTTCCAACTGTTCTGCAATAAGAAAAGGGATCCAACTAAACTCACCTGAACCCAGTACAAGTATTTTTTCGCCTGGATGATTAATGTGAATATGTTCCCATGGCGTACATTCTAAATAACCTGGCTCACGTCCCCAATTATTTGGTGCAATAATTTTCTGTGCCTGTTGCTCAGTGGAGCTGACATTGGGCATATTAATCTGAATATTGTGCTGATTCGCTTGCCACTGCCAATTCCCTTGCAATAATGAAACCACTTCCACAGGGATATCAAGTTCATCCGTTGCAAGACTGTGCTCAGCCCAGTTCACCAACGTGACCAAGATCACGCGTTCAACTTGCTGCAAACCAGAATTTGTTAAGCTGTTGATCAGGTTTTTAAAGGTTTTTCCAGTCGAAATTTCATCATCAACTAAAATCAAAGTCTTTGAATCAATCACTTGCTGATGTTTAACTGGATCATGGCTGCTTAGAATAAACTGATCCTGAGCATGGCTATGTTCTTCTAGAAAAAGCCCCAACGTGGGTAAAGTCGATACAGGGTGTCGTGTTGTCGTTAAGAAAATCGCATTTTTGCCATGTTGTTTTTTTAATTCACGATAAACCCCAGCACCCAAACCGACTGCTGTTTCGGCCATACCAATGACACAGATTGGCCCAGCCAAATCTGTAGGCACTAAACTGGCTAAATCACTATAACTGCGCTGCATGACAGAGGGTGCGACAGGGATATGTTTCCCCAATACTTTGGAAACAAATAAAAATGCTCTTTTAGGATTAATTCTTTCTGCAAAATCTAATAAATCATCTAAAGCCCAATGGCTATGTTGTTGGTTAACTTGAACACTGATTCGCCCACGACTTAAATCTATATGCTTCATCTATCTTACAAATCCAATTTTATACTATGGGCAATCGGTAAAGCTTTTACAGGCGATTGGTGTGGTGCTCGAACTAAATTCAAATTTAATTTTTCAGCAATCAGTTCAGCAATCAAATTGACTCCCGTATGTTGTGTATAAGCAAAACCACCAGCAGGGCGTGGATTGATCTCAAGAATATGCCATTGCAAGCTTTCATCTTGTTTAAATTGGATATTAATTAGTCCATCACATTGAAAATAATCGACTAAATCTATACAAATTTGATGACAAGGATGTTGCAAAAAACACTCTTGAAAATAAACATGTTTAATTCTGGTTACTTGAGCAATGATCTTTCCTTGACTACAAGCAATATCAACTGAACATTCTTGCCCAGCCAAATAAGGCATAATCAGATATTCAACAGGCTCTTCCTGCTGACTATATGCCTCTATAAATTGCTGAGTATTACATTTGGTCGGTGAGCTAAAGTTTTTAAAGTACGATACATGATTCTGTAAGCGGACAAAGCCGGCACCATAAACCCCATAAACAGGCTTAGCGCAGATCTCACTATGTTGTAGCTGTAATGTTCCAATGGATTTTTTCAGCGTTTCTGTGGAATTGGCTAATAACGCTGGAATGACAGATAAATTTTGCGCTTCGCAATGTAAGGTAAATTGGTATTTATTGTTCATCAACTCATGCTGTTCTGAGCTGAGTGTACCAGTAATCAACTGAATAGCATGTTGTTCAAATTGAGCTCTAAACGGCTCAATATGTTGGCTGTGTTTTCCACAGAAAAGCAGTTGAATATTATGTTCAATACATTGTTCTAATAACCATTCAGCGCTCTTTGAAATAGCAGGTTGCTGAAGATAAACATCAGCACTTAAGGCAAGTTCGGGACGGTTACGGCTGTGAGAACAAAATATAGTCAGTTGTTTTGATATACTCGAACTTTTCAGTAATTGAATCATATCATTTTGACAGGAATAACACTCGGCGATCCAAATTTTATATTGCTGTAGCACGGGTAATTTAATCTCAAATTTTTATAAAGAATAACGAAGTTTTTAAAGCGACTATCTGATGCGCTGGAAAATATAACAATTCCCCATAGTGATACAATATTTAATTTTAATATTTTGTAAAAGTAATGAAACATAAAGAAAAAAAACACTGAAACACTTGAGATTAGGAATTTTTATGGTAAAACATAGCATATCTATTTTTATTTGTTTTTTATAAAGAAAGTTAATTTAAAAACTTCATTTGAATAACGCATGATTTTAAATTCATTTTATCAAAAAGCGATAATATACCTATAAAGTGGAGGATTTATGCAGCTGGTTGCTGGTGGAAATATTCAAATACCTGCTCAGGATATTGAAATTTGTATAAAAACAGGTTTTTCATCTGACATTGAATTAGATGTTACAGCATATTTACTGGCCCAAGGCACGCTTAAAGTGCGTGGTGATCAGGACATGATTTTTTATGGACAACGTCAAACCCCCAATCAAAGTGTGGTTTTGCTAGAATCATCATCTAAGAACCCAAATCTCACCAAATTAAAAATCAATACTGCACTTTTAGATGCACAAATTCAAAAAATCGCTATTTGTGTCACGATCAATGAACCAAACACCATTGGAAATATTGTTCCGATTGATATTGAGCTTTATGCAGCGCAACAGTGTATTGCGACTGCACATTTGGATACTCGGAATAGAACTGAAAAAGCCTTAATCCTTGCAGAGATTTATTTACATAACAGCCAATGGAAATTCCGCTTTGTTGGTCAAGGATTTAATGGTGGGTTAAAGCCATTGGCTGAAAACTTTGGTGTTGTGATTGCCGATGAAGTGAAAAATACTACACCTACACCTACACCTACACCTACAAATTCAAATTCAAATATTAATCTTTCTAAAATTCGACTGGATAAAAACAATTCAACCATCAATTTAACCAAGAAAGGCAATGGTTTTGGAAAAATTTCAGTCAATTTAAACTGGAATAAAAGCCAGCCCAAATCCCAATCATTTTTTCAGAAACTATCGGGTTCAAGTGCAATAGATCTAGACCTTGGCGCTATGGTGCAACTTAAAAATGGTGAAATTGATTTAGTACAACCGCTGGGTAATCGTTTTGGCCGTTTTGAGGTCAAACCATTTATTCAGCTTGATGGCGATGATCGTACAGGTTCATCTGTACAAGGTGAAAATCTACATATCAATGGTAATCAATGGGATCAAATTGAACGCATTGTGATTTATGCTTATATTTATCAGGGTGCTGCGCAATGGGCTGCAACAGATGGTGTGGTCACCATTAAGATCCCAGACCAACCTGAAATTGAAGTTCATTTGACGGATGGTAATCAATTGACAACATGTTCTATTGTAGAATTAAAGAATAACAATGGCACTATACAAGCCAACCGAGAAGTTCGTTATTTTAAAGATCAAAAATATTTAGATGAACATTATGGTTTTGGGTTCCGATGGACACATGGTTCTAAAAATTAATTGACTGCATGTATTTAAACAATGAATGCACACTGCAATAAAGTAGAGGAAATATAAATGGCAATTTCATTAAACAAAGGTGGCAACTTATCTTTAAGCAAAACTGACCCAAGTTTAAACCAAGTTTTGGTCGGTTTAGGTTGGGATGCGCGTGCAACCGACGGAACAGATTTTGACTTAGATGCTTCGGCATTTTTATTGAGTGAAAGCGGTAAAGTTCGTGGTGAACACGATTTCATTTTCTATAACCAAACACGTTCACCTGAAGGTTCTGTTGAACATACAGGTGATAACCGTACAGGTGCGGGTGATGGTGATGATGAAGCAGTTCGCATTAATCTCGCACAAGTACCTGCAGATGTTCAAAAAATTGCAATTACAGTCACCATTCATGAAGGTGAAAGTCGCGGTCAAAATTTTGGTCAAGTCCAAAATGCGTTTATTCGCGTGGTAAATGATCAAAGCAATACTGAAATTGTGCGTTTCGATTTGAATGAAGATTATTCAACAGAAACTGCCATGATTTTTGGTGAATTATATCGCCACAATGGTGAGTGGAAGTTTAGAGCTGTAGGACAAGGTTATGCTGGCGGTTTAAGCGCAATGTGCCAACAGTTCGGTATAAGCATCTAATATAAGAGTTCAATGGATGAAACATTTTCGCTTTTCGATTCTTTTTACCATCATTTGTCTAGCAATTTCTGCGTATTGGGGTTTTACACATGGTCCCCAAGCCGGCCTAATGACCATGTTCAAGGCATTGGCAATTACTGCAATTCTTGCAGTGATGGAAGTTTCTTTATCGTTTGATAATGCTGTAGTAAATGCTTCGGTACTTAAACACTGGAATCATTTCTGGCGAACCTTATTTTTAACAGTCGGTATTGTTATCGCTGTATTTGGTATGCGTTTAATCTTTCCATTACTCATTGTTGGCGTCACTGCAGACATGGGCATGATAGAGGTTGCAAAACTTGCGCTGAACGATCCAAAAACCTACTCTGAAAAGCTCATGGCACACCATGCTGAAATTGCAGCGTTCGGTGGTATGTTCTTGCTCTTAGTTTTTCTTAACTTTTTATTTGATGATGAAAAAGATGAGCATTGGTTCCATTGGTTGGAGTCAAAACTCGCTGATCTAGGCAATATTCAAGCGATTTCAGTGTTTATTTCATTATGTGCATTATTGGTTATGGCTAATTTTGTACCTGAAACTTCTCGTCTTGTTGTAACTATGGCAGGGATCTGGGGAATTGTGGTTTATGTCGGTGTTCAGGTGATCGGACACTTGCTTGAAGGCGGTTCACATGATGATGAACAAGAAGCAACTGAACAAACAACTTCAAATAATGGTGCACCAGTCACAGGTACAATCATCAAAGGCGGTATCGGTGGCTTCTTGTATCTTGAAGTACTTGATGCGTCTTTTAGTTTCGATGGTGTAATCGGTGCTTTTGCAATTACCAGTGATGTGGTAATTATTATGCTGGGCTTGGCAATCGGTGCAATCTTCGTGCGTTCTATGACGGTTTACCTTGTAGAAAAAGGTACGCTTGATGCTTATGTTTACTTAGAACATGGCGCGCATTATGCGATTGGTGCACTTGCATTCATCATGCTTGCAAGTGGAACAGGCTTACATATACCTGAAGTCGTAACAGGCTTGATTGGTGTCGCATTTATTGTTTGGGCAGTAATCTCATCAATTTCATATAGTAAAAAACAATCTCTTGAAACAACTGAAAAAGGAAATTAAAAATGGCTATTAATTTATCAAAAGGCGGTAACATCAACCTGTCTAAAACAGCGCCTACAATGAATAAAGTAGACTTAGGTTTAGGCTGGAATCCTCGTGTGACAGATGGTAAAGCATTTGACTTGGATGCGGTTGCTTTTCTGACTGGTGAAAATGGCAAAGTTCGTTTAGATGGCGACTTCATCTTCTTTAACCAAAAAACCTCTCCTTGTGGTTCTGTTAATCATAACGGTGATAACCGTACAGGTGACGGTGATGGTGATGACGAAACAATTTCAGTTGATCTAGCTAAAGTACCTGCTGATGTCGCAAAAATTGTTTTTGCTGTAACCATTCATGAAGGCCAACAAAATGGTCAAAACTTCGGTATGGTGGACAAAGCTTATATCCGTGTAATCAATCAGGATAACAATGCAGAAGAACTTGCACGTTTTGACTTATCTGAAGACGGTAGTACAGAAGTTGCCATGATTTTTGGTGAGTTATACCGTCATAGCGGTGAGTGGAAATTTAAAGCAGTCGGCCAAGGCTTTAACGGCGGCTTAGGTGCTTTGGCTGCAAGTTATGGTGTTGCAGTTTAATTTTTAAAATCTGTACTAAAAGATTTATCTTTTAGTACTTGAAAGTGATTCGGTTTAAATCGGTTCATTTATGAACACAGTAAAAATTATTTTCAAGTACTAAATAGAGAACAACAATGCAATTCATCACTGGACAAAAACTGGCACTTCACCAATTGTTGCAGACAGAGACACAGTTTAAACTACGTGTACAGGTTCAAGCACCTTTTGAAATCGATATTTCTAGTTTTGGTATTGCGCCAAACGATAAACTTTTCCATGATGATTATATGACTTTCTATAATCAGCCACAGACTCCGAAAGGCGAAGTTCAATATCAGCTTCAAGGCAACATGCATAGTTTTGCCTTTGATTTAAACAAGATAGATACAGCGCGAACATCACGTTTTGTGATCTGTGCCACTTTATCCAATGAGCAGTCTCAAATCCACAATATACAATCGATTCTGGTCGAGTTATGTAATCAACAAGGGCAGGTGCTTGCGAGTTATCTTTTAAATGGTTCTAATTTTAGCCAAGAAAAAGCTGTGATGCTGACTGAGATTTACTTTAAAAGTGATGCTTGGCGTATCGCTGCAATTGGTCAAGGTTTTAATGGTGGCTTAAAGGCTTTGGTTGAGCACTTTGGGGGAGAAGTTGAAGAAAGTACAGCAGCTGCAGCATCAACAGTAAACCCATCGACAAGCAATACACCATCAACAATCGATCTGAAAAAGAAAGTGGTACTGGATAAAATCCAAAATGCAGCTCCACATTTGGTAGATATTACTAAAAAGTCTTTAATCAGTTTAGAAAAAAACAATTTACTCGATGTAAAAGCTCGTGTCGCTTTAGTGCTAGATTATTCAGGTTCAATGCACCAACAGTATATAAAAGGTGATGTACAAAAAGTACTTGACCGAATTATGCCCTTGGCAGTCAATTTTGATGATGATGGCAGTTTTGAGTGCTGGGCATTTGCAGAAAAATCATTGCGATTAAGCGATGTAACCTTGAACAACTTAGAAAATTTTGTCAATACAGATCAAGGCGGTCATCCAAAGTGGAAAGCTGGTGCACGTTACAATAATGAACCCGCTGTACTTGAAGCCGTGATCCAGTATTTTACCCAAGAAAACCCATCTCATTTACCGGTATACGTAGTATTTGTTTCAGATGGCGGGGTCAGTGAAAGTAAAAAGATTAAAAATATTCTTAAAAATGCATCCAAGTTTCCTATTTTTTGGCAGTTCGTGGGTATCGGCGGCCGTAACTATGGTGTGTTGGAACAACTCGATACGATGGATGGGCGAGTAGTAGATAATTGCAATTTTTTTGAAATGAGCAATATTCAAAGTATGCCTGAAGCACAACTGTATGATGCACTGCTTCAGGAATTTCCACTGTGGTTAAAAGAAGCGAAAAATAAAAACATTATTCGATAAAGTGAGGGCAATCGATGGCTAAATTTGAACTTGTAGGCAGTCCAGAACCATTTCTATTGGTCGATTTGGTACAGGGAGAAAAAATATTTTGTGAATCTGATGCAATGGTCATGATTGAGCAAAATTTAGAATTGGCAGGAAATTTACGCGGCGGATTATTTCAATCATTTATGCGTAGATTTACCACAGGTGAATCGCTGTTTCAGCAAGAAATCAAAGCATCATTTGGTCATGGACAGTGTTTACTTTCTCCAAACATAGATGGTGATATGCAAATTCTTAACATAGGACCTCAGCAATACACTTTATCTGATGGGGCTTTTGTTGCAGCAACAGAACATGTCAATGTCAAAGCCAAGATTCAAGCAAATTTAGGTGGTGGATTCTTTGGTGATACAGGTGGTTTTGTGGTGATGGAATCATCTGGACAAGGACAACTGTGTATTTCAGGCTGTGGTACCTTGATGGAAGTCGATGTCAGTACCCAGAACGGAGAAACCACCATTGATAATGGTCATGTTGTGGCATGGGATTCGTCTTTAAGTTACAACATTGGTATGCCAAGTTCACAAAACCGCGGAATTGTTGGAAATCTTTTAAACAGTTTTACCAGTGGTGAAGGTATGGTGCTTAAGTTTAGGGGCAATGGCAAAGTCATTATTTGTTCCCGAAATCGCAAGAGCTACCTCACCTGGTTATCTTCAGCTTTAAATTTAAATAGAAACAATTAAATCTATGAGGGAAACACATGAGTATTAGTTTAGTAAAAGGTCAAAAAATCTCTTTAGAAAAAGGTGATGGTTCATCTTTGACCAAAATTTATCTTGGTGCAGGCTGGGATGTGGCGAAGAGTGGCGGATTTTTAGGTGGTCTTTTTGGTGGCGGTGGTGGTGATTCAATCGACCTTGATGCTTCAGTCATTATTTTTGATGAAAACAACCAACCGCTTGATGCAGTATGGTTCGGTCAATTAAAAAGTAAGGATGGCAGTATTTGGCATTCAGGGGATAATCGTACAGGTGCTGGTGATGGCGATGATGAAGTGATCCATGTTGATCTAACCAAAATACCACCGCAAGTCAAAGCACTGGTTTTTACAATTAGTAGTTTCCGCGGTCAAACTTTTGAAAAAGTTGAAAATGCTTTTTGTCGTTTAGTTGACTCAAATACCAATACTGAAATCGCAAAATATAACCTTTCAGCAAAAGGCAATTATACTGCCTTGATTATCGCTAAAGTTTATCGCCACAATGGCGCATGGAAAATGTCTGCGATTGGCGATACCTGTAATGGTAAGACCATTCATGACATGCTTCCTTCGATCATTCCAGTGCTTTAAGGGCGGCTGTAAAAATTTTAATCAACAAAGCCATTTCTAGAAATGGCTTTTGTTTAAAGTATTTTCAATCTTTCCATTCTAAAGTTATCAATTCTGTAAAATAATTCTATAATAGCGTCCATTATTACTGACCTCAGTTGAGGTTAGTTCGTTTTTAAGTCAATTTCTTCTCCGTGATTCGGCTTATTTTTCAATATTTAAATTTTATGTGTCCATGCCAACACATAAGAATATTTAGGTGCCCACATGGAAATCAAAGTCAATTACCTCGACAATCTTCGACAAGAAGCCAAGTTCGATGACTTTACAGTAATTGCTGATCAACCCATTCGCTATAAAGGTGATGGCTCTGCGCCGGGTCCTTTCGATTATTTTCTTGCATCATCTGCTTTGTGTGCTGCTTACTTTGTCAAAGTATATTGTGCAGCTCGTGATATCCCGACAGATAATATTCGTTTATCTCAAAACAATATTGTCGATCCTGAAAACCGCTATAAACAAATTTTTAAAATTCAGGTTGAACTACCTGCGGATATTTCGGATAAAGATCGTCAAGGTATTTTGCGTTCGATCGACCGTTGTACCGTTAAAAAAGTCATCCAAACAGGTCCTGAATTTGTTATTGAAGAAGTTGAAAGTATTGATGCAGATGCACAAGCATTGCTCATGCCAAACTTAGCACAAGAAAGCTCAACTTATATTGAAGGTAAAGATCTACCTTTAGAGCAAACTATTGCCAATATGTCAGAGATTCTGGCAGGTTTGGGAATGAAAATTGAAATTGCCTCATGGCGAAATATTGTTCCAAATGTATGGTCATTACATATTCGTGATGCGCAATCTCCAATGTGTTTCACCAATGGTAAAGGTTCAACCAAAGAAAGTGCTTTGGCTTCGGCATTAGGCGAGTTCATTGAGCGTTTAAATTGTAATTTCTTCTATAACGACCAGTTTTGGGGTCAAGACATTGCCAATGCTGAGTTTGTACATTATCCAGATGAAAAATGGTTTAAACCAGGACCAAATGGAGCGCTACCTAAAGAAATATTGGATGAATATACATTAGAGGTATATAACCCAGACAATGAATTGTTAGGTACGCATTTATATGACACCAACTCAGGTAATACTGAGCGTGGGATTTGTTCATTACCGTTTGTACGCCAATCAGATCAAGAAGTTGTATATTTCCCATCAAATTTGATTGAAAACTTATATCTAAGCAATGGTATGAGTGCAGGAAATACCTTAGCCGAAGCTCAAGTACAGTGTTTATCTGAAATTTTTGAACGTGCGGTTAAACGTGAAATTTTAGAGGGAGAAATTGCACTTCCAGATGTACCTGAAGACGTTTTAGCAAAATACCCGCGTATTGTTGAGGGCATTAAAGGCCTAGAAGAACAAGGCTTTCCAGTCTTGGTTAAAGATGCATCGTTGGGTGGTGAATTTCCAGTGATGTGTGTCACACTGATGAACCCACGTACAGGCGGCGTATTTGCATCGTTTGGTGCACATCCTAAGCTTGAAGTTGCTTTAGAGCGTAGCTTAACCGAGTTATTACAAGGTCGTAGTTTTGAAGGTTTAAATGATTTACCTAAACCAACCTTTAGCAGTAATGCGGTGACTGAACCGAATAATTTTGTTGAACATTTTATCGATTCAAGTGGTGTGGTATCTTGGCGTTTCTTTAGTGCAAAATCAGACCATGACTTTGTTGAGTGGGATTTTAGCAGTGCAGGTGAAAATGCCAATGCTGAAGAAGTAAAGACCATGCTAAACATTCTTGAGGAAATGGGCAAAGAAGTCTATATGGCAGTCTATGAGCACTTAGGGGCGACAGCTTGCCGTATCATTGTGCCTGATTATTCTGAAATTTATTTGGTTGAAGATTTAATTTGGGACAATACCAACAAAGCATTGTTATTCCGTGAAGATATTTTAAATCTTCATCGTTTGGATGATGAGCAACTTGAAGCCTTAGTTGAACGTCTAGAAGAAGTTGAAGTGGATGATTACACCGATATCGTAACTTTAATTGGGATTGAATTTGATGATAATACTGTGTGGGGACAACTGACCATCCTTGAGTTAAAACTGTTGATTTATCTTGCTTTACAACAGTTTGAAGAAGCCAAAGATTTAGTTGAACAATTCCTGCAATACAATACCAATACTGTAGAACGCGGCTTGTTCTACAAGTGTATGAATGTAATGCTTGAAGTTGAACTAGATGACGACATGGATTTAGATGACTATGAAGCGAATTTCCGTCGTATGTTTGGTGATGAACGAATGGATGCAGTTATTGGTTCTCTAGACGGCAGTATGCGTTTTTATGGTTTGACTGAAACCAGTATGCAGCTTGAAGGACTTGATCGTCATTTAAGACTTATTGACAGCTATAAGAAGTTACATAAGGCACGTGCTAAAGCTGTTGGCTTAGCAAGTTAAACGCATTTTACTTTAGAACATAAGTGAAATACCCAAGATTCGTCTTGGGTTTTTTATTTTTAAAAATAATACAATATTTAAAAAATCACTCAATCAAAGGATTAAGTTTATACTGATGATGAAATGGGCTATCCCTAATATCTCTTATGAATAAGTGAATGACTAATCCATCAATAAATTTTGATATTTATCAGCTTGTGTTCTTAAAAAATCCCAAACCAATTTAATACGCGGTTCATGCTGTAAATCGACTAAAGTTAGCATCCAAAAGGTATGAATAAAACGAACTTCATCTTGTAACACCTGTTTAAGTTCTGGTTTATTTTCTGCCAAAAACTTCGGCAAAATTGCTAATCCAGCACCTGCACTCACAGCAACTTGTTGGGCCAAAATACTGCTACTTCTAAAATTTGCATTGAGCTGTAAGGGCAGACGTTCTAAACAATACAGTTCAGGGCTATAAATTAAATCGTCAATATAGTTTACAAACTGATGGTTTTTTAAATCTTCAAGTTTTTTAATCGCTTGAGTGCTTTCTAGATAGCCTTTACTGCCATAAATTTTAAGACAATAATCGGTTAAACGGGTAATAATATAAGGTCCTGACTTAGGGCGATCAATGGAAATCACAATATCAGCTTCACGATGCGACAGCTTAATCATTTTTGGAACCGGGATAAGATCAATCGTGAGTAAAGGATATTGTTTAGACAGTTCTGCCAATAGCTGGGCTAAAAATGCTGTTCCAAAACCCTCTGGTGTGCCAATTCGCACATGTCCTTGTAAAGGTAAGTTGGGCTTTTCAATTTGCAAGAATGCTTGTTCCATTTGCTCGACACGGGGCACCAACGCCAAGCCTTCCATAGTCAGTTCATAGCCTGTGGCTTCGCGTCTAAACAACGGCGTTCCTAAAGCTAATTCTAGCGCCTGTATTCGTCTAGACACGGTACTGTGTTCGACCCCAATAATACGAGCTGCATTGGTTAACGTCTTTGCACGCGCTAAAACTAAAAAAAACTGTAGGTGATCCCAATCGACTTTCATTGTGTATGACATCCTTGTGCATATTTGCACATTCATTGTGCGTTAATTTCTATTGGTCATCTATATTTTCTTTGTTAGTTTGATTTGAAACAGCACTGATGAAAATACTGCTTTTGGCTATTTTCTAAAAATGTAACAACAAAAAATATTGCCTATGGAGAGGTTATGAACACAATGTCAAATATTCATTCGACGACGGCTAAATTATTAATTAATGGAAAATTTACCGAATCAAATACTACTGAGTGGCAAGACATTCTAAATCCAGCGACCCAAGAGGTACTTGGTCGTGTCCCAATGGCAACTTTAGACGAAGTTGATGCTGCAATTGCTGCTGCACAAGAAGCATTTAAAACTTGGCGTTTTACACCAATTCAAGCCCGTATGCGTATCATGCTGAAACTGCAAGATTTGATTCGTGACAATATGAAAGATATTGCCCGTGTTTTGACCGCAGAACAAGGTAAAACCTTGGCTGATGCAGAAGGTGATATTCAACGTGGCTTAGAGGTAGTTGAACATGCTTGCTCAATTGGTACCTTGCAAATGGGTGAATATACTGAAGGTGTAGCCCGTGGTGTAGATACTTATACCTTGCAGCAACCATTGGGTGTATGTGCTGGAATTACCCCGTTTAATTTTCCTGCCATGATTCCACTATGGATGTTTCCAATGGCGATTGTTTGCGGCAATACCTTTGTACTTAAACCGTCTGAGCAAGATCCATTATCGACTATGATGCTGGTTGAATTGGCATTACAAGCGGGCGTTCCTGCTGGTGTACTCAATGTGGTACATGGTGGCAAACAAGTGGTAGATCGTCTATGTACGCATCCAGACATTAAAGCCATTTCATTTGTAGGTTCAACTGCGGTAGGGACGCATGTCTATAACTTAGCGGGTCAGCATGGTAAACGTGTGCAATCGATGATGGGTGCAAAAAACCATGTCGTGGTCATGCCAGATGCCAACAAAGAACAAACCTTAAATGCTTTAGTTGGTGCTGCATTTGGTGCGGCTGGACAACGTTGTATGGCATTGTCTGTTGCTGTCATGGTCGGTGAAACTAAAAACTGGGTGGATGAATTGGTTGAAAAAGCCAAAACACTGAAAGTCAATGCTGGGCATGAACCGCAAACAGATATTGGTCCTGTGATCTCACCACGTGCTAAAGCTCGCGTTATAGATTTGATTAATAGCGGTATTGCACAAGGTGCGCAACTCTTACTCGATGGTCGAGACGTACAAGTCCAAGGCTACGAAAATGGCAATTTTGTTGGTGCAACCATATTCAATCAAGTAACTACCGATATGCGTATCTATACTGAAGAAATTTTTGGCCCTGTATTAGCCATTATTCATGTTGATACGCTTGAACAAGCCATTCAATTGGTCAATGCCAATCCGTTCGGGAATGGTGTAGGTTTATTTACTCAAAGTGGTGCAACAGCGCGTACTTTCCAAAGCACCATTGATATTGGTCAAGTTGGTATCAATATTCCAATTCCTGTGCCGGTTCCATTCTTTAGCTTTACCGGGTCAAGAGGTTCAAAATTAGGGGACTTAGGGCCTTATGGTAAACAAGCAGTACAGTTCTATACTCAAACCAAAACCATTACCAGTCGTTGGTTCGAAGACACACAAGAAAAAGGTGAAGTGAATACCACCATCAGCTTGCGTTAATATAGGAGTTCAAGGATGAATATTGCATTTATTGGTTTAGGCAATATGGGCGGTAAAATGGCCCATAATTTACTCAAAGCAGGCTTGACGGTTTATGGCTTTGATTTAAGTGATGTTGCAATCGCACATTTCACCGAAGCAGGCGGAATTGCCTGTAATAGTCCACAGAAAGCAGCAGAAAATGCAGATGTAGTAATCACCATGCTGCCAGCCGCAAAGCATGTTAAAGAGGTGTATTTGGGTGAAAATGGGGTACTTGCTGTGCTTAAACAAGGCAGCTTATGTATCGACAGCAGTACCATTGATCCACAAACCATTAAAGACATTGCTGCAATTGGTGCAAAGCAAGGAATTCAAATTTGTGATGCGCCTGTTTCAGGTGGCACGATCGGGGCCCAAGCAGGTACGCTAACCTTTATGGTAGGAACTGATGATAAAGCCTTTGAACAAGTCAAATCTGTGCTTGCACCAATGGGTAAGAACATCGTGCACTGTGGTGAAGTGGGTGCAGGACAAATTGCTAAAATTTGCAATAATCTCATTTTAGGCATTTCAATGGCCGCAGTGGCTGAAGGCATGGCGCTAGGGGCAAAACTCGGTATCGATGCACAAGCATTAGCAGGCGTAATCAATAGTTCAAGTGGTCGTTGCTGGAGCTCGGAAGTGTGTAACCCATGGCCGGGTATTTCTGCAAATGCACCTGCTGGACGTGGTTATAGTGATGGCTTTGCCTCTCAACTGATGCTTAAAGATTTGGGTTTGGCTGTTGAAGTCGCAGGCCAAGTCAAACAACCTTTGCTTTTAGGTGGTTTGGTACAGCAGCTTTATCAGCAACTGTGTATGCAAGGTAATGCTCAACTCGATTTTTCCAGCATCATTCAGCAATATTTGCCTAAAGAAACTTAATCATCAATCGAAGCATAGTCAATTTCACCACCAATGGGTGGTGAAAAACCAATAGATTCACTCGTGTCATGAATAACAATAAATCCAGGCCGGAGTATATAATATGTTGAATTATCAGGATGTTGCTAAAACATTTAATTTAGATGGTGCGGTTCAAGAAATGCTCTCAGGTTCAGTCGATCAACTGAATGCCTGTTATGAATGCTGTGACCGACATGCGGAAGCAGATCGCGAAAAAGTTGCCCTATATTGGCAAGGTAAAGATGGCCGTAAAGAGCAATATACCTTTGCTCAACTGAAAAAATGGTCGAGTCAGTTTGCCAATTTTTTAAAGTCACAGGGTATTCAAGCTGGTGATCGTATTTCGGGGTTATTACCAAGAACTCCCGAATTATTGGTTGTGATTCTCGCTGCTTGGCGAATTGGTGCAGTTTATCAACCGCTATTTACTGCATTTGGCCCAAAGGCGATTGAACATCGAGTTCAGCTGGCAAAAAGCAAATTGGTTGTGACCGATATCGGCAATCGTAGCAAACTGGATGAAGTTGCACAGTGTCCACAAATTATGACTGTCTCTGATCAACAGGGTCATGCTGTACAACAAGGCGATTTAGATTTTTGGAAAGAACTCAATCAACATGCTGAGCAATGTGATCTGGTCATGCAAAGCATTCAAGATCCATTTTTACTCATGTTTACCTCAGGCACCACGGGGCCTGCAAAACCTTTGGAAGTTCCACTCAAAGCCTTAATTGCTTTTGGCAACTATATGAAAGATGCGATCGGCTTACGCGCAGATGATGCATTTTGGAATATTGCTGATCCAGGTTGGGCGTATGGACTTTATTACGGTATCACAGGACCATTATTGTTAGGCCATGCCACTTTGTTTTATGAAGGTGGTTTTAGCATAGACAGTTTGTGTCAAATTATTGATGATTATAAAATTAATAATTTGGCAGGTGCACCTACAGCATATCGGATGATGATGGCCGCGGATCCCACTCAAATGGCACAACTAAAAGGTAAATTCCGGGTTGTGAGTAGTGCTGGTGAACCTTTAAATCCTGAAGTTTTTCGTTGGTTTAAACAAGTGCTTGATGCGCCTATTTTTGATCATTATGGACAGACAGAGGTGGGCATGGTGGTTTGCAATCATCATGGTTTAAGCCACGAGGTCCGTGCAGGCGCTGCTGGTTTTGCCAGCCCAGGTTATCGTGTTGCTGTGGTAGATGATCAAGGCAATGAGTTGCCTGCCGATACCGCTGGAATTTTAGCGGTAGATATCAGTCAATCACCGATGATGTGGTTTGGTGGTTATAAAGAAAGTCGTAAATCACCATTTATCAAAAATTATTATTTGACCGGTGATACTGCTGAACTACATGCAGATGGGAGTATGAGCTTTGTTGGACGTAGTGATGATGTGATTACCACCTCTGGATATCGTATTGGACCTTTTGATGTAGAAAGTGCATTACTTGAACATGAGGCAGTGATTGAAGCTGCTGTTGTTGGAGTCCCCGATCCAGAGCGAACAGAAATCGTTAAAGCTTTTGTGATTTTGGCAGAAAATAAAACACCATCTGAGGAATTGGCTGAACAACTTGGGCAATTTGTCAAAAAACGTCTGTCTGCCCATGCTTATCCAAGACAAGTTGAATTTGTTACTGAACTACCCAAGACCCCAAGTGGCAAGATTCAACGCTTTTTACTACGAAATCAAGAAATTGCTAAACAACAATTAAGTGCATAAAGCGAGTAAGGATCATCCTACACAAGCTAAACTTGCCGAATGTAGGATGTTAAATGATGCTAAGGAATATGAAATGCAATTTACTGAAGAACAATTATTGATTCAGGACATGGCGAAAAGTTTCGCCCAAGAACAAATTAAACCAAATGCAGCGGAATGGGATAAACACAGCATTTTCCCCAAAGAGACCTTGTCACAAATGGGGCAATTGGGATTTATGGGGATGCTGATTTCAGAGCAATGGGGTGGCTCAGATACTGGTAACTTAGCCTATGTCCTTGCACTTGAAGAAATTGCGGCGGCCGATGGCGCAACCTCTACCATTATGAGTGTGCATAATTCAGTCGGTTGTGTTCCGATTGCTAAATTTGGTAATGAAGAACAAAAACAAAAGTATTTAATGCCTTTGGCACAAGGTGAAATGATAGGTGCTTTCGCATTGACCGAACCGCATACTGGTTCTGATGCAGCAGCACTGAAAACCCGAGCTGTCAAAGATGGTGAGGATTGGATTATTAACGGTGCAAAACAATTTATTACTTCAGGAAATAATGCTGGTGTAATTATTGTATTTGCAGTGACCGATCCAAGTGCTGGTAAAAAAGGTATCAGTGCCTTTATTGTGCCACGGGAAACTGCGGGCTATGAAGTGATTCGGACTGAAGAAAAACTGGGATTGCATGCTTCAGATACCTGTCAAATTGCATTGACTGATGTGCGTGTACACAAAAGCTTAATGTTAGGTCAAGAAGGTGAAGGGCTTAAAATAGCACTGTCTAATCTGGAAGGCGGTCGTATTGGTATTGCTGCGCAAGCGGTGGGTTTGGCACGTGCTGCCTTAGAAGAAGCCAGCAAATATGCCAAAGAACGGATTACTTTTGGAAAACCGATTTTTGAACATCAGGCAATCGCTTTTCGTTTGGCCAGTATGGCAACAGAAATCGAAGCAGCTCGTCAATTGGTCCATCATGCCGCACGATTGAAAGAAGCAGGCAAGCCCTGTCTCAATGAAGCCTCAATGGCAAAATTATTTTCCTCAGAGATGGCAGAGCGTGTCTGTTCAGCAGCTTTACAGGTCTTCGGCGGCTATGGTTATTTAAAAGATTTTCCAATTGAACGGATTTATCGTGATGCACGTATTTGTCAAATCTATGAAGGCACCAGTGACATACAGCGTTTGGTGATTGCGCGAAGTTTATAAATAGAGTTAATCGCTGTGTATCAGATGATAGGATAAAACAGATAAGGAAATGAATATGCAATTTGAAACCATTTTACTGGAAAAACACAAAGGCGTAGGCTTAATTACACTCAATCGCCCAAAGGCTTTAAACGCATTAAATTCAAAATTAATCCAAGAAGTAAATTTAGCTTTAGATGATTTAGAAAAAGATCAGGATATTGGTTGTATGGTGCTGACTGGTTCAGAAAAAGCCTTTGCAGCAGGTGCTGATATTAAAGAAATGGCGGGATTGAACTTTCCCAATATTTATTTTGATGATTTTTTTAATCTTGCCGATCGAATTGCGCAACGCCGTAAACCCTTAATCGCAGCTGTCAGTGGTTATGCCTTGGGTGGTGGTTGTGAGTTGGCACTGATGTGTGATTTTATTTACTGTGCGGATAATGCCAAATTTGGCTTACCTGAAGTCACTTTAGGCGTGATTCCAGGCATTGGGGGTACGCAGCGTTTAACCCTTGCCATAGGTAAAGCCAAAGCGATGGAAATGTGTTTAACCGCTCGACAAATGGGGGCAATTGAGGCAGAACTGAGTGGTTTAGTTGCCCGTGTGTTTAGCCCTGAAGAGCTTTTAACCCAGACTTTAAGTGCTGCTGAAAAAATTGCTGAAAAATCATTGGTGGCGACAATGATGATCAAAGAATCAATTAATCGTGCCTTTGAAGTGAGTTTGGCGGAAGGTTTACGTTTTGAACGACGAACCTTTCATTCAATTTTTGCTACTTTGGATCAAAAAGAAGGCATGCAAGCCTTTGTTGATAAACGCCAAGCCAACTTTAAAAATCAATAACAGGATGAAGATGGGATGAATACTGAAAATCATTTAATCATCGAACAGAACGCAGCTCTGGGTGTGATTACCTTAGATCGAGTGTCCAGCCTGAATGCACTGACTCTGGATATGATCAATGGTATCCGTACACAAGTTGAAACTTGGCAAAATGATGCTGGCATTCAAGCGATACTGATCAAATCTAATAGCCCAAAAGCATTTTGTGCAGGTGGTGATATTCGTTATCTTTACGATTGTTATCAAAATGGTACAGATGGACATAAAGGCTATTTTATTGCTGAATATGACATGTTGAATAGCATTCGCGCGTCTAAAAAACCGGTTGTGGTATTGTTAGATGGCTATGTCTTAGGTGGCGGTTTTGGTCTGGCACAAGCCTGTCATATTATTGTCAGTAGTGAAAAATCACGTTTTGCCATGCCTGAAACGGCGATTGGTTTCTTTCCTGATGTTGCAGCAACGCACTTCTTGTCACGTTTAGATGATATTGGGGTCTATCTGGCAACCACAGGTGACCAAATCAGTAGCAGTGATGCCTTATATTTAGATTTGATTGATTATCATGTTCCTAGCCAACAATTTAATGACTTACTTGATGCGCTGAGCCAATCAAGCAATTTAAGCAAAGACAATATTGAACAGATAATTTCTAAATTTATTACCCGCCCTGTAGAAAGTGAACTCAGTGCATCGGTTGAGAACATTCGTAAGCATTTTGGCTTTGAAAATTTGCAAGATATTGAAAAAAGTCTTGAAAATGAAAAAGATCAACAGCATCAAGCCTGGGCAAGCAAAGTCTTAAGCACTTTGCAACAACGTTCTTGGGTGGCGAAAAAAACCAGTTTAAGACTGCAATACTTGGGACGGGGATTGTCATTACAACAATGTATGCAGTTGGAACGAAATTTACAGGATATCTGGTTTGAACATGGCGATATTCTTGAAGGTGTTCGTGCTTTAATTGTCGACAAAGATAAACAGCCAAAGTGGCAAAAAAGCAATATTGTTTTAGATAAAATATTGGCTGAATTAGGTTAGTCTTTTTAATGCGTATATCAGTTCTGTTTTTATAAACATTCAGATACTTTTGAAATAGCAAAAAAGGAAATCATGCGATTTCCTTTTTTCACGATGATCAAAATCACCTATAAATCAATCTTATCGTATATAGCGTTGGCTTTCTCTGTGATTGCGGTCATATGAATTGCACCATGAATCATTCCTGCTAGAAAATGAAATTTCACCGAGACACCAGCATCTCTCAATCTTTCAGCATATTGTTCGCCATCATGACACAGTGGATCATATTCACAGACAAAAATTGTTGCCTCAGGTAAGCCTTGTAATGATTGTGCCAGTAGAGGACTCACCAACTGATTGATTTTGTCAGAATCACTATTTAAATATTGATCCCAACAATACGCCATTGTTGCAGTCGTTAAGCCATAACCATCCGCATAAGTTTCATAGGATTTACCCTGCATCGTGGCATCTAAGGCTGGATAAAACAGCAGTTGTTGACTAATCTGGATTTCTGGTTGCGCTTTAGCGAGTAAGCATGCAGCTGCTGCAAGGTTAGCTCCCGCACTATCACCACCCACAGCAATACGATTTTGATCAAGCCCTAAACTTAAAGCATGTTCTTGAATATAACGAAGTGCTGTAAAAAAATCTGTCAGCGGTACTGGAAATTTGAATTCAGGCGCTAGGCGATAATCCACTGAAAAGATAACATGCTGTGTTGATTCTGCCAGTAAACGGCATGAACGATCCCACGCATCTAAACTCCCCAAACACCATCCACCACCGTGGGCAAATACTAAAGCTGGGTTGCTTTGTAGCTGTACCAAAGCATAGGGCGTATATACCCGAACTTGGATTTGAGCTTGATCAGAAGTTGTAATCCAAAAACTGGTTTGATAGCTGGAATCTTGCTCAATACCTTGCTGTTGTATGATGTCCTGATTTACCTGCGCTCTTAATTCACAAAGTGTATTTGCAGCTGTTGCAACAGGTCTAGCGTTAAGCCAGTCTGCAATTTGATGGTCTAAAGACATCTTATTGCTCCTGTTGTAGAAATTCTAAAATCAGGGAACAAAACGCTTCGGGTTGTTCCTCCATAATAAAATGACCACAATCTTTGACAATTGCACTGGTTAAATGCGGTGCAACTTTTTTCATGGTTTCATAAGGTGCATCATTGGTTGCCTGTTCTGCACCAATCGCCAATACAGGCATTTCTAGATTTTTAGTTGCGCGGATTTTATTTTGACGAATGGTTTCGGGGATTGAACGATAGTAATTAAAACCTGCCGTTAAACGTCCCGATACTTTATAAGCCTCAATATACGTTTCAGCGGCGACTTTATCTCTGTGCCACGACCACTTATCAAAAATATAATTAAGATAAGTTTCTTCACGTCCACTGACCAAAGCTTCAGGTAAGTCCATCACTTGATTAAACATGAAATGCCATAGAAAAATATTTTCATCAGGTGAAACAAAAATAGGCGGTGGCGTTGCCAATCCGGGAATAACGGCTTCAGTCACAGCCAGAGAAGTAACAGATTGGGGAAAATCAGCTGCAAGTGCATAAGCAACCCACATCCCGATATCGTGACCAATCACTGAATAAGTATCATGTCCAAGTTTTGACATTAAGCTGGATAAAATTGTCGCAATTCGCCCCGTATCATAACTTCCATTCAGCGGAACAGAATAGCCTGTTCCCGGTGGATCCACAGCAATTGCCTGATAACCATTGTCCGCCAATACGCTCATTACATTTCGCCATGCGTACCATGTTTGTGGCCAACCGGGGATAAGTAATACGACAGGACCACGGCCTGTAGAGACATAATGAAGTTTTTTACTGTCTATATGGATGTAATGATGCTGAAATTGATCGACTAAATTTTCATGTGTTGTCATAGTAAATGCTCAATCTCTGCCTTAGATACCCAAAAGTTGATTTATTTGCAATTGATTGACAGGCGCTGCTGCAAAATCATCAAAGGTTTTATCGGTAACATGGATAATATGTTGTTGAATAAACTCAGCACCTTCACTTGCGCCATCCTCTTTATTTTTTAAACAACATTCCCATTCCAAAGTTGCCCAGCCCTGATAGTCGTTATGTGCCAATTTTGAGAAAATTGCTTTAAAATCAACCTGACCATCTCCAGTAGAACGGAATCGACCTGCACGATCTCCCCAATTTTGATAGCCCCCATACATCCCTTGGCGACCTGTCGGAGTAAACTCAGCATCTTTGACATGGAACATTCGAATAAAATCTTTATAGATATCGATGTATTCTAAATAGTTCAGTTGTTGCAGAATAAAATGACTCGGGTCAAAAAGAATCTGACAACGTGGATGGTGGTGTGTCCGTTCTAAGAACATTTCAAAGGAAATACCATCATGTAAGTCTTCACCAGGATGAATTTCGTAGCACAGATTGACATTATGTTCATCACAGGCATTGAGGATCGGCATCCAACGACGTGCAAGTTCATCAAAAGCGGTTTCAATAAGTCCAGCGGGGCGTTGAGGAAAAGGAAAGATATAAGGCCATGCCAGTGAACCTGAAA
The DNA here is from genome assembly GCF_009668065.1 of Acinetobacter sp. RIT698. NCBI lineage: Bacteria > Pseudomonadati > Pseudomonadota > Gammaproteobacteria > Moraxellales > Moraxellaceae > Acinetobacter > Acinetobacter sp. RIT698. The sequence goes on along the minus strand of NZ_WJYH01000018.1, from coordinate 23,766 downwards.
AAGTTCCCATATCTTGCAAACCTAAGCGGGCAGATGCTTGCACAGAAGCCAACATTTGTTGTTCAGCCCATTGAGTTCTAGCTACTGAATTTCCATGTAAATGTGAAGGTGCAAAAGCATCACATAAAGCATCATAAGCTGGATGCACAGCCATAAGTTGGCCAAAAATATGCGTTGTCAACTCACTAATTTCTAAACCATTATTTTGTAAAACCCCTTGTATTTCATCGCAATAATCTTGGCTTGTGGCTGCTAAATTAACATCAAATAAACGCTTGTCCCATGCTGGTAGTTGTACAGCCTTAAAGCCTTTATCAGAAAACCATGCAGCAATGCTCTCTAAATTATTAAATGGGAAAATATCATCACTGAATTGTGCGAGATGAATACTTGGACCTTTGATGGTTTGCATAGCTAAACTCAATTAATTGTCGATCGACAAACAATAGGCTTTCTTTTGAATAAAAACAACAAGTTTTTAAAAAAGAATCTAAAAAAGGGCAGCCTCTCCAACAAATCCTATTGATTTATTTGCGAAATTTATTTTTTCGAATGATAATAAAAAATACTAAATCGGATTGAAGCGTCGTTATGGCTGGTAGACCAAGAGAATTTGATAGAGAAAAAGCACTGATTCAAGCGCGTGATTTTTTCTGGCAACATGGCTATGAAGGGACTTCGATGTCAGATTTAGTCGAGGTCTTAGGTATTGCTTCAGCGCGTATTTATAAAGCCTTTGGCTCTAAAGAAGCGTTGTTTCGAGAAGCTGTTATACACTACGAAGAAAATGAAGGCGGCTTTGCGATTCACGCTTTACAACAAGCAAATATCAAGGATGCGATCAGTCAATTATTTCAAGATGCAATCAAACTTTATACCCAGAATAATCATTCATATGGCTGTATGGTTGTGTCATCTGCAAGTGTATTAAGTCAGGAAAATCAAAGCCTTTTAGACTGGATGAAGCAACAACGTATTGAACGTGGTCAAAGTCTAGTTAAGCGTTTTAAACAGGCGAAAGCAGATGGACAATTATTAGAACATGCTGATCCTGAGATATTAGGGCAATATTACGGACTAGTGCTACATGGATTATCCGTTCAAGCCAGAGATGGTTATTCAGAACAAATGCTTGTGCAAATCATCGATTTTTCCCTTAAAAATTTAGATCAATATCTGGTTTCATCTTAAAATGCATAGACCTAGATCAGCAGTAACAATGTATAAGTGATGAATATTGACTTGGAATATACATCGTATGATTGCGACTTATTTTGTTGAGTTTTAAGCCTTGCTTTACGGCGAATAAATGGGCGTCTCATCACTTTGAAATGGCAATATTGAATGGGTTTTAATTGATGAACAAATTAAAATTTAACAATATATTTCAATAAATTATAAAACTTCATGAGCTAGGTTCTATGTTATTCAAAATAATATTCAGGATTATTTTAGCGATTTAACACGAGATAAATTAAACATAAAAATTAATCTGAAAAAATCTGTTTTAGTCCATTTAAAATCGATCAATTTAAGCACTATTTTTTCTGGTAAACAATCTATCTTGACACAGCTAAAATATTCAATATATAGTTAGTCACCATATTATATGGTTAAATACCAAATGAATCTAGAACAGAAATACACCGCGCTTTTGCATGAAGCGCAACGCCGTAAAATGGCAGATATTGAAAATTTGCGCCTCTGTTTTCAAACGCTTTCACTCGCTTCAAGTATTGATCGAGACTGTGCCGTACAGCTTGCGCCTTATGGCTTATCTGAAGGGAGATTTGTGCTTTTATTTCTCCTTGATGCAGCTAATGATGCTGTAGCGCCTAAAACTTTAGCTGAACAAGCGGGAATTACCCGTGCCACAGTCACTGGACTACTGGATGGTTTAGAACGTGAACAATTGGTAGAACGTCACGCAGATCCAGAAGATCGTCGCGCGTTATGTATTCGGCTGACGGCAAAGGGCAAGCAAGTCGCAAAAATTGTGTTTGATCAGCATAGTCGCTGGATTGCCAGTCTGTTTGCTGGGTTAACCCAAGCTGAACGTGAACAATTAACAGGTTTACTTGAGAAAGTGGCGAAAAATCTTGTTGATAAGCGCTTATAAAATATTTATATAAAAATCTTTTTTAAATTATCGATATAAAACGTTGAATTAAATCAAGGAATAATCATGAATCACTATCTAATTGAACTCTATACACCCAATGCAGTTTGGCAAGCTTTACCTATACAAGAGCGTCAACAATATTTGGCTGATGTTGGCGCAGCTATGGGAGGCTTGTCTAGTCTAGGTGTTGAGCTTTTAACACTCACCGAGATTGATACTGCCGTTGATCAAAGTAGTCATCATCGCTTTATGGGGATTTGGCGCTTTCCAAATCAACAGGCACGGGATGCATTGTTAACAGGTATTCAAGCAAGTGGTTGGTATGACTACTTCGATCATGTAAATGCTGCAGGGACGGAAGGTGATTTCCAGCAACATCTTGATGCTTTGGCGAAGTTTTAATTTCTCTTCAAAAATGCTTATTTATTTTCAAGGTCATATCAAAGTGTTCTTTAAAGCTTAAATATCTTATAGAAATGCTTGTTCAATGAGAAAAAATTGTGAATACTCATGCGCATAAATTGAGGCTGTAAGATTATCTTTTGGGGTTAGGCAATTACTGTGAAAACGTATCCATTTTCTCGTTTACAAAAAGCACTACTGGCAGTTGGTTCATTTTCATGTCTAGGGCTAAGTTCAGCATTGGCACATGCTAATACTGAAAAAGATACACAGCAACTTAAAACGATTAAAGTAAGCGTTCAAACAGAAGAAACAACACCAACTGCTTATTATCAACCCAAGGTAAATTTATTAGGATTTACTCAGCAAAATCTTACTGAGATCCCTGCATCTATCAGTACAGTCACCGCGGAACGTATTGCTGACCAACATGCAAAAACCCTGACGGATGTTGTTAAAAATGATGCAGCAATCGGTGATGGCTATGCACCCATTGGTTATTATCCAAACTTTATTATGCGTGGCTTTAACTTAAATTTAGGATCAAGTTATTTGCTCAATGGTCATTTGCTGCGTGGCGAGCAAAATGTGGCGCTTGAGAACAAAGCACAAGTTGAAATTCTAAAGGGTATAAGTGCAATCCAAAGTGGGATGTCAACACCGGGTGGTGTCATCAATTATGTCACTAAACGTCCAGAAGACATTCGTGCTATTACCGTTGAAGTAGATAGTCATGGTGGCAATCGTGTTGCAACTGACTTGGGTGGCTGGTTGGGAGAAGAGCAGCAGTTTGGTTATCGACTGAATCTGGCCAAAGAAGAAATTCATCCTTATGTTGAGCATGCAGATGGGCAGCGTTTGTTTGGCGCTTTGGCTTTAGATTGGAAGATTTCAGATCGCTCAAAATTAGAATTTGATATTGAATCGCAGCGTCAACGTCAGCGCTCAGTCGCAGGTTATCAATTACTGGATGGTACAACTGTACCGACTGGGGTTAAATGGGATCGTTTACTTGGCTATCAAAGCTGGAGTAAACCAGTGACCAATGAAAGCCTAAATGCCAGCTTAAAATATATTTACCAAGTCAATGACAACTGGACAACAAATCTGTCTGCTGCACAAAGCCGTGTCGTGATTGATGATTATTCAGCATTTCCGTGGGGTTGTTATAGCAGTACTTGCCAAACGACAGGTTTAGGTAATACTTTTGATCAAAATGGTAATTATGATATTTATGATTTCCGTAATCCAGACGACAGCTTCTTAACCAATCAATTTAAAGCAGGCTTAAACGGCAAGTTTAGCACAGGGGCTTGGCAACATACGCTAAGTTTAGAACTGTCACATACAGGGAAACGGCATACACAATATAATGCAATCAATGAATTGGTCGGTACAGGAAATATTTATAATGATCCTATAACGTATGCGCCTACTGATAAAACTTTAGGTACACATTATAAATCATTAGACAGTCAACAAACTGCACTGAACTTACTGGACCAGATTGACTTCAACACTGAATGGTCAGTTTTGTTGGGCGGTAAACTGATGCATTTAAATGAAAATGCCTATGATGTGGATGCAAACAACATCCGAGAGACCAATTTTAATCGTTTCTTGCCGCAGTTTGCGTTGATGTATCAACCTTGGGAACATACCCACCTCTATGCTTCTTATGCCAAAGGCTTAAGTGATGGCGGACAAGCCCCTTGGTTTGCTACTGGTATTCCTGATCAAGGTATTGAAGGTAATGCTTTTAAAACTTTAGCACCGATAAATTCAACTCAGTATGAGTTGGGTCTTAAGCAGCAATGGCAAACATTACTGTTTACCGCGGCATTATTCGATTTAACCCAAGACAATCAATACACCAACGCAGACAATTACTTTGTCACGGATGGTAAGCAACATAACCTTGGCTTAGAATTGGGTTTACAGGGACGCTTAGGGCAAAATCTAGATATGACTTCTTCTTTAGCTTTAACTCGTTCACGTTTAAAAGAAATACAAGTGGCTGATTATCAAGGTCATCAAACTCAAAATGTACCGAGTGTCCGTTTTGCCAGTCATCTGTCTTATCGAGTACCACAAGTAGATGGCTTACGTTTATTGGCTGGCATACAATACAGTAGCAGTAAATATGCCAATAAAACGGGTACAGTAAAAGTATCAGGCTATAGCGTGTTTGATGTAGGTACAGCTTATAACTTCCGTGCTTATGGTTATGACAATACACTTCGATTTAATGTTGATAACGTGTTTAATAAAAAATACTGGCGAGATGCGGGGAGTTTCTTAGGCGATGACTATTTATTTCTTGGCGCACCACGTACTGCACAACTCTCGTGGACTTTGGGTTTTTAAAGTAACTTGCTGAGCCTATTGGTAATTTAAATTGAGATGTAGACTAAGTTAATATTTGACGGTTAGATAATTTAATTAACGAACCGTCAATAGCATCTCATTTTTTATTAGCGTAGAAGTTACCCATGTTGTTATAATAGAGGGGCAGTTTTATTAAGGAACTTTGTGATGCTGAATATGAATGAAATTCCACATAAAGGGTTGAAAAGATATATAGCGAAACTCCCACGTCAAAACCATATAAGTTATATCAATACTGGAAGTAGTCTATTGGCTCAAACGATTACACGTTTAGCTGATGATGATGTTAAACCAGACGAAACTGAAAAATTAGTAATTGCTTTACGTCGAGCAAATGTGATCGATGGTTCACAAATGTTGATTTTGCTTGGCCGTTATTTTGATGAAACTCAACATGTTTGATCCCTTTAATGATTTTGAGACAAATGGTTATTTACGCAATTTCAGAAAAGATAAAAATTGTATTTTAAAAACCAAAACCTAAAAAGTGATTTCAATAAGAAAAATAGTGTTGTATAGACAAGGTTCTTAAATATTTTATTTAAGTCTCAAATAAATTTATGAAACTAAGCGTGATATTTAAAACACTCTTCAAAAAATAGAACAATAATTTAGTTATATCAACACCTTAGAATTTTTCAAAAAGTCCTTTTTTAAAACTATAAATCAACATAAAATTCCCCTCATCCTAGCCTTCTCCCAAAGGGAGAAGGGATTTTCAATCGAAATATGATTCACGCTACATGATCACTTTTTCATTTATGAAAGAGATTTATTTAAATAAATATCAAAAAAATAGATAGTATAAACTTAAAAATATAAATTGGATTTATTCTAAAAAATAACCAATCATAGAATTCTAAGCAATTTAGTAAGGAATGCTAAAAATGGACAAAAAAATTAGAGTTGCTGTGATTGGTGGCGGTATTGCAGGATTAGCACTCACCACTCAATTGATCAAAAATAAACATTTAGATGTACATCTCTTTGAGTCTGCATCACAGTTTTCTGAAATTGGTGCAGGGATTTCGTTTGGTGCCAATGCAGTTAAAGCCATTCAATTATTAGGTCTAAGCCAAGAGTATGAATCTATTGCAGATCAGGTAAAGACACCATACACCGATATTTGGTTTCAATGGCGTAATGGTTATACCGATGAGTATCTATCTGCATCTATTGCGCCACAAGTCGGGCAGTCTTCGGTACATCGTGCAGATTTTCTCGATCGTTTAATTCCGTTGGTGCCTTTAACAAATGTACATTTTAATAAACGTGTACAAGAAATTGAGGCAGATGAAGAACAAGCGACAATTCACTTTATAGATGGTCATCATATTACATTTGATTATGTGATTGGTTGTGATGGAATTCGGTCAGTTGTTCGAAATCATGTGCTTGACTCTAATCAATTAGCGCGTGTTGAACCTCAGTTTTCAGGGACGTGGGCATATCGTGGAATTATTAAATTTCAAGATTTTAAGCAAGCCATTGCAAAACTGGGAAATGATGCCGAAATTGCCGATGTACCGCAAATGCTTTTAGGGAAAGATAAACATATCTTAACTTTCCCAATCCGTCAGGGTGAAGAAATTAACATTGTCGCATTTAAGTCAGATCGCACTCAAACCGTATTAGCAGAGAATACACCATGGACATCGCCTGTTTCAAAACAAACGATGCTGGCTGATTTTGCAGACTGGAGCGAGAGTTGCAAGGCATTATTGGATCTGATCGACTCACCAACAATTTGGGCTTTACATGAAATTCAACCTTTAGAAACTTATAAAAACAAAAGCAATAATGTGATTTTGATTGGCGATGCTGCTCATGCCATGTTACCGCATCAAGGTGCTGGCGCTGGACAAGGTTTAGAGGATGCTTTGATTTTAGCTAAATTATTAGAAAACCCTGAGTTAACATTTGAATCTATCAAAGCTGTATCTGAAATCTATGAGCAGGTTCGATTAGAACGCGCCGTAAAAGTTCAAAATACCTCACGTGAATCAGGTGAAATCTATGAGCTATATTCATCGAAATATCCTGATTTTAAATCAATTGGCCAACATTTGGCACAGCGTTTTGACTGGTTGTGGCAACATTCGCTTGAAGATGATATTCAGACAGCTAAAGCAGCATTAGCAAAACAACTACAGCACACTGAAATGACGACTTAAACAACAAAGATTACAAACAGGACAATATGACCAGGGAGGTCTATTATGCAAATCATAAATGCAAATGAAATTATTGATCATGCTAAATTAAAAGCCATTCATTGGCGGGTGATTCTACTCAGTGCATTGATTATTATCTTTGATGGTTATGATCTAGTGATTTACGGTGTTGCTTTACCCAAGTTGATGGCAGAATGGAAAATTGACAGTATTACGGCTGGATTTCTGGGCAGTATCGCCTTATTTGGGATGATGTTTGGTGCGATTATTTTCGGTAGCCTGAGTGATAAATTAGAAAGTTATGGATTTAGCCGCAAAAAATTAATTATTTTATGTATCTGTTTATTCAGTGGTTTTACTTTACTTTGTGGTTATGCCAATAATCCACAAAGTTTTGCAATCTTTCGGTTTTTAGCTGGATTGGGTTTAGGCGGGGTCATGCCAAATGTAATCGCCTTGATGACTGAATATGCACCTAAAAAACTACGTTCAACCTTGGTTTCCTTAATGTTTAGTGGCTATGCAGTCGGTGGGATGTGTTCAGCTTTATTAGGAATGTGGTTAGTCCCGCAATTTGGTTGGAAAATCATGTTTATTCTAGGAGGCACACCACTTTTACTCATTCCCATAATCTGGAAGCTGTTACCCGAATCGATTGATTATTTGGTGCGCCGTGATAAAACCGACAAAGCCATTGAGATCCTTAAACAAATTGATGGCAATATTACCTATACGCCTCAGACTCAAATTGGTCTTCATCAAGACAATCAAGCCACCTCTAAAACCCCGATCAAGGATTTATTTGCAGAAAATCGTGGGATGGTAACACTCTTATTCTGGGGCAGCGTATTTATGGCGCTTGTACTGGTCTATGCTTTAGGCAATTGGTTACCTAAATTAATGGTAGAAGCAGGCTATGATTTATCGACCAGTTTGGTTTTTCTATTGGCTTTAAATATTGGGGGAATGCTTGGCGCAATTTGTGGTGGCTACTTAGCGGATCGTTTTAATCTTGCAAAGGTATTATGCTCACTGTTTTTAAGTGGTGCGATCGCATTAATTTTACTGAGTTATAATTTACCGACGATCATTCTTTATTTTTGTATTGCTGTTGCAGGTGCTGCATCAATTGGTGGGCAAATCTTATTATTGGCGTATATGTCCCAATTTTATTCGTCCAATATTCGTGCAACAGGCTTAGGAATGGCTTTAGGTGTGGGGCGCTTAGGCGCAATTTTAGGGCCAATCTTATGTGGTTGGTTATTAAGCTTAAGTTTGCCAATTAATTATAATTTTATTGCATTATCAATCCCCTGTATTATTGCAGTAATGAGTGTTTCAATGATTCACTTACGCTTGAAAAAAACAAAATTGGCGGTGAAAGCGCTACAAATCTAAAAGTAGAGTAGGGAGGTCTACCTCCCTCATTCAATAGAGATTTTACAATTGATTGATCTAAGTCTTATTAAAGTTTTTATTATCGTTTTTGAAACTAAAAATATTAGTCACGCGGCCGAACGCCTCAATTTAAGCCAACCTTCTGTCACCTATAATCTAAATCGCCTACGTAAATTTTTAAATGACCCTTTATTTGAACGAGACAAATTTGGAGTCAAACCGACCAAGTTGGCACAAAGTTTATACCCAAGCTTTAGGCAAGCAATTACCGATATTGAAATAGCAATTACAGCGTCTAAATACTTTGACCCAAAAACCTCAACTCGGATATTTCGTTTAGGCTTATCTGATTTAGGTGAAATATGTCTGTTACCTTCGTTAATTCAATATCTTTCTAAAGAAGCACCATTTATTAAGGTGGAAATCGAAGAAATTCAATCTCATAAAGTAGAAGACTGGCTGACTGAAGGTTTTTTAGATGTTGCTGTATTCAATAGTAGTTATACCGTTATGCCTAAAATTGAATCACGAAATTTATTTGAAGAACGCTATATGTGCATTGCGCATAAGTACCATCCACGTATCAGGGATACACTGAGTTTAGAACAATATTTTCAAGAAAATCATGCGGCTATTAAATCTTCAACAGGTCACATTGAAATTGATCAAAGGCTGAAAGAATTGGACTTAAAAAGAAAAATCATGCTTGAGCTTCCTCATTTTAGTGTTTTACAAGATGTTGTGACCAGTTCTGAATTATTAGTGACTTTGCCTTCACGGGCAGCAAAAGTATATGCGCGTAATGGGGATGTCAATATTTTTGAATTACCATTTTCAGTTAAACCGTTTAACGTGAGTGCCAATTGGTATAACCATCGAGATGACATAGAGGCCCGAACGTGGTTTATTCAAACACTACAAGAACTTTTCCAATCGCTATAACGCCGTATTCTTATTTGTAATGCGTTAAAAAACAGTGAATAGAGCCATAACTTATCTGAACTAATCTTTATTTGAATGAGAGTTTCAAGTAATCAGCATTAAGAATTAAAAATCTATTTATCTTGTCAAAAATAGAATATTATTCCAATAATAGATAAATCAATGACTCATTTTTTTAATTTCTTATATAAAGTGAACTGCATGAAATTACAGCTAGATAAATACGATCGTGGCATTTTAGAACTATTACAAAAAGATTGTACTTGGGCGATTGGCGATATCGCAGATCGTATTGGATTAAGTAATACCGCATGTTGGCGACGCATTCATAAAATGGAAGAAGAAGGCATCATTCGCGCTAAAGTTGCTTTATTAGATCGTAAAAAACTAAATATCAATGTGATTGTTATGGTTTTTATTAAAACAGCACAACATAATGCAGAATGGATTGAAAAATTTCACAATCATATCCATACAATCGATGAAGTTATAGAAGTGTATCGAATGGCTGGAGAGACTGATTATTTGTTAAAAGTCGCTGTACCCGATGTGCTTGAGTATGACAAAGTCTATAAAAAAATAATTCAAATTTCTGGTCTTACTGATGTGAGCTCCAGTTTTGCGATGGAGCAAATTAAGTATACGACGGAATTACCTTTAAATTTTCTTTGATCATTGATGCTTTTTTCATAAAAATCAGAGCGAATGTCTCTGATTTAGGCTATTAGAAAATATATTGGTGGGCACATTCATACGCCGTTAATAGTTTAGCCTATTGATCACTATAACCATCCATTCTTCCTCGCTATGGCAACAGCTTCTGTACGAGAATGTGCATCCAGTTTAGAGTGTATACGTCTAAGATGGGCCTTAACCGTTGTTACTGCTAAAAATATTTTATCTGCAATTTCTTGATTACGTAATCCTTCAGCGGCATGACTTAAAATTTCTAATTCTCGTTTACTTAAAGCATCATAAGATACATTCTTTATATTTGGGTGTACTTCTTTGATTTTAGAATGATCAACTAGCGAAATTAACAGTTCTAAAATTTTACGAGTATTTGAATCTAGGTGAAATGATTCACTATAATTTTCATAAAAAGCATAAATTAATTTATGCATAATAGGGCCTTCGTCTAAAAAGCTTCTAAGGTACTTTTCATTACCAATATCTAACAGGATGCTTGTAAAACAATCAAAGGCTTGTTTCTGATTATTTTCGCTAAAATAAAGAGTAGAAAGTATCATTTTTAATTTAATCGCACGTCTTTCATGAAGTAAAGTTTGTGCATGTTTAATTAGGTCTTGAATTTTTTCCTCATGCTTTTTTCCATCATTATTACTTATATCAATTCGCCATATAACCATTTGGGGAGTATCGAGATATTGAGCTGGCATATAAAAATGATCTAGTGTACGCCAAACATCCAAATCAATGATTTCATTTAAAATTTTATGAGCAAGATAATAATCTTTATTCAGCCAATGTATTCTTGCTTGTTCAAGGAGCGCATTAGCTTTAACACGGGTAAAGTTAAAATCTGCTCCAATATATTCAAGTTCTTTAAGACAGCATAATGCTGCAGTTTTATCATGATTTAACCTGTATTCAATTTTAGCAAATAGACTATAGGCAGATATTAATGAATCTATGTGTCCATTTTGACGTGCGTAAGGGAGACAATTTTTGATTAAACTAAATGATTCCTCTAACTGATTTCTTTCATATAAAATTTCAGCTAAAGGAACTCCAATCATTGCATGACCACCAGATACACTATTCTGATGTTCTCGCCAGCTACAATTATAATTTGTATACCATCTAATATAAGCTTGATTTAAATGACCTTGTTGTAACTCTATACAACCTTCATTATACTCATAAAGCGTTTGTACAAAAGTATTTCGATTATATCGAGAATTATTGATAACTTTATGAATCAGTTTTCGAGCATAATCAATTTTGTTATATGCAATTAAGTAATGGGAATAAATTGAAATAAAAAAGTTATTCAACAAGTTATCAGATTCATTTTGTCTATTATAAAGTTCTTCACAGGCAGCAAAACTTTCTGCTATACGATCTGTCATTGAGAGCCATAAGCAATCTAATATTTTAGTTTCAATATTAGACAGCAATTTTTGCCTTTTCATTTTCTCGATGACATATTTAGCTTCATCATAACGGCGGTTTAAAATTAAAGCTAATGTATATGCTGTTTGTAAGTGTTGCAAATTTTCAAAAATATGCGCTGGTATTTGATCCAAACAGCGTAATAAAAATCGCACTCTACCTTTTTCTAATAATGCTTGGCCATGTAGAGTCAAAAGTTCGACGCACTTGTCAAACTCTTTTGCAAGCAAATAGTGCTCAATGGCTTCAATAGGTTGATTTAAATAAAGTAGACGTTTTGCAGCACGTAAATGCTGTGATCTAAATTTTTCTGGGTATATACTTTTAAACTGATTACGTAAATAACTTAAGAATAAACTATGGAAACGATATTTTTCACCTTGCTGATCCATAGGGATAAGGAAAAGATTTTTTTGTTCTAACTGTTTGAGTAAATGGGCACTATTATTTGTTTTGAGCAACCAATCACAATCAGCAACAGAAAATTGCGAGTAGACACTACAATTCAATAAAAAATCCTGAAGATTATTGGGTAATTGATTTAAGATTTCTTCACTTAAAAAATGATTAAGTTCAGTATGGTTAATTGAAAACTTTTGAATTTGTGTACATAGAGAATGTCTTGAAGTTAAAGTTAAACCAAATTGTTGAATCGCAACAATCCAACCTCCTGTTTTTTTAAGTAACAGGTTAATTTCATTTGGATTGAGCTGAAAGCCATAATCATTTAGAGCAAGCTTATTTATCTCATCTGCATTGAAACTGAGTGCTTCTTGATTAATTTCTAAAATTTGACAACGAATGCGTAATGAGGCAATTTTTAATGGCAGTAACTGTCGAGAACCGATGACAATTTGGCTATGTGAAGGTAAATAATCTATGATCTGCTGTAAAAACTTGAGCGTTGATTCATCATAAATATGTTCTACTTGATCTAAGAATATTGTAAAGGGATTTGAATACTGAGTAATATTTTCAAGAAAATTATTATTAAATGGTTGATTCGTCGTTTTAAACCAAATATATGATAAATGTTGAATAAAACGATTGAAGTCATTGTCTGCATTATCAAGCGTCATCCAAATGACTTTACGATATTTCTTTTGTTGAAGATAAAGTTGATTTAAAAATGTAGTTTTACCAAATCCAGCAGGAGCTATCACAGAAATCAATTTAACCTTCGTATATTGGTCTAAATGATTAAATATAAGAGTACGTTCAATCTGCGGTTTTATTGATACTGGTGGATTGAGCTTTGTTGTTAAAATATTGTTCATTTTCTCACTCCTTGAAAAAATAAATCTTTATAAAACTTTAAAGTGAGGCAAAGATCACGTCATTACAGATTGATTGCCTCGAAATAAGTTTTAAAATATTTCCTCAAAATCTTCTTTAGTTGCGCCACAATCTGGACACATCCAATCATCTGAAAATTGATCCAAAGATGTTCCCGGTGCTATTCCATCTTCAGGAATTCCAACTTTTTCATCATAAATAAACGAACAATATCGACATTGCCATTTTTTCATCTTAGCTACTCACATCATTTTTCATTTTTGTCTGATCGCTTTTTATTGGTGCAAGACCAAAAGTTTTTATAATCAAAGGATCATTGGCGACATGATGCTCATGTTTTAATTTCCACAGTTTCAGCATACGGTAGAAGGGTGCAGTAGGATAAAGATGATGCATTAAATGATAATTTTGGTAGGTCAGTAATGGAGTAAGTAACCATTCAGCACCAGGGCGTACATTCGTTGCTCGATACTCATTTTCTTTCGCTGTACTTTGAAATGGCTCATGTGGCAAGAATACAAATGCAGTCACAAATAAGAATGAACTAATCCTTGTTGGTAAAATCCATAACATAAGCGCTTCAAGACCATATCCAAAATAAATTAAAGCTGCTAAAACGCCAATTATTGAAGCGAAATGAACCACTAAGTGAGGTAATAAACGTTTACGCATTGCTTGACTAGCGCGCAAAAAGAAATACTTGGAATAAAAGTAGTCAAAATTGCTCCAACGTAATGGAAAGAAAATATCCATCTTATGTCCAAAATAATCTGGATCATTTTCTTTTTCATTGGTACAGCGATGGTGCTGCATATGGATAAAACGTGCTAGATTGAATGGCGCGATAGGACCAAAGAAAATCATGCCTATATGGCCTGGAATTTCATTGATCCATTTTATTCGCGAAAATGCACCATGAGATGCATCATGTATTGGGCTAAATAAAAAATAGATTGTAAATCCATTAATGATCATGCCAATCCATAGTGGAACCATCCCAAGGATTACACAGTAATCGACAATTGCCAGAATGCTTAGACAGATGATAAACAAGAATAAAGTTGGTAAAGCAATCAAAGGGGCTTTAGTTAACTCGCGTAATGCGTGATCGGATGGAGTAGATTTATTGATCGTTCTCATTGTCATTTCCTTGGTTTTCACCCTGATGTAATTTGCTATCTTTATCAAGATGACAAAAAAATAGAAAAAATAAACCTGAGAAAAAGGTTGGTTTTTGCCTTTGCGTTTTTCGATTCGTTATTTCTACTTGGCTGATGGCTAAAATATATGCCTGATCAAACTCTAAATTAGTTCTTTGTGATGAATAAATGAGAGCCACCTTTTGATAGCTTATTTTTGGTTGTTTTTTAATTCAGGTATTAAAAAATAATAAATTTTCTGAAACTCATATGAGTTTAGCTTCTGGCTTGAAAATAAGGCCATAAATAAAAGGATACTTTTATGAATAAAATTTTAATTTTAGCAGCAAGTGCTTTTCTAGCTTCAACTTCCTGGGCAAATGATTCGATTCAAGGCACAAAATGGAAGACCATCGATGATAAAACTGGCAAGCCCAAATTTCTTATAGAAATTAAAAAAGTAAAAGATAATACCTATAATGGCAGTATCATAGATGTATTTGATGTAGAAAATAAATTGAACTGTAAAACTTGTATCGGTAGGTTAAGGGGAAAACGCCTACAGGGTACGACCGTAATTAATAATTTAAAATTAGTAGAAAATGGAAAATTTAAAGATGGAAAAATTTTAGACCCAGATTCTGGTCGTACTTATAGTCTAGAAGGTGAGTTGGTTGAAAACGGAAAAAAACTGAAGCTTCGAGGTTATTTAGGAATTTCAGCACTGGGTAGAAGCCAAATTTGGTTAAGGGTTAATTAGAGCCTGTAAATAAAAATTCTTTTGCACTGATTCTCGGTATTGCATATTTAGTTCAATACCTAGAATTAAACTTTTTCGATAATCGTAATCTGGATACAATCTTTTTTATCATATTGAATTTGCATACCATATCTCGCCTGAGTGGTTATTAATGCATGGCATAGCGTCGTCATCATACGGGTACTTATAGATCCACATGACTCTCCAAGGGCTAATGTTCCACCATGAATATTTAATCTGTCTGGGTCAGCCCCTAGAACACTCAACCAAGCGAGAGGTAGGGGTGTAAAAACCTCATTCATTTCATAGAGATCAATTTGATTAATGGTCAATCCTGTTTTTTCTAGTGCATTTTGTGTGGCAAAAAATATATTTGCATCAATGTCCTTGTGGTTGGACTGCAAGCTATTCATATACAAAATTCGTGCGATTGGTGGCGTTTTCAATAATTTTAAACCTCGATCATTAGCAATGATTAATCCAGATGCACCATATGTATTGGAACTGATATGTTTAGATGTCATCGGGAGATCAGGTAAAATAGTCGGAGATTTAGTAAAAATTGACCAAGAAATATATTCAATTATAGATTCATCCTGGATACGCATAGGGGATGCAGAGGAATTTTCAAAGTTGTGTAGCATTGGAATGATTTCAGCTTCGAATTTATTTGCTTGCCAGGCACTGAGTGCCTTAAAGTGGCTATTAAAACTATAATAATCAAGCAAATCTCGATTTAATCGATTTTTTTTCAATAATTCCATAGCATAGCTTAATTGCTTCACTGAAAGCATATGAGCGTTTTGATTTAAAGCAGTATCCTTTAAAAAAAATCTAGATTTGTTTGCATCATTGGGCATCCACATCTGCTGATCACGGCTGAGATGATTTTCGACTCCTGAAGCAATAACAATATCGTGTGTTTCAGACATTACAATTTGCGCAGCATAGTGTAAGGTTTGCTGTGCAGTATTATGTTGATATTCAAGCCTATTTACCAGTTGTTGTGGGGATAGTATCGAGTGTGCTAAAGCGTCATTTGTCATTTTTTTGATATTTGCATTTGGATGATTTACGAAACCGATTAAAACACGTTCAATAAATTCAGGATCACATTTAGTTTTTAGAATCAATGAATTAAAAACAAAAGATAATAATTCACTTGGATTAAATGACGAAATTATTCCATGACTTAAGCCGTTAACTGTACGCGTCGCAGCAATAATATAGGCTTGTCCCATCTGAATTCCTTGCTTGCCAAAGTGATCTAGATAGAAAAATTGTATAAATATTTTTTTTAAATACATCGACCATATGGACTAATTATAAGGATTAAGATGATCTCACATCGAATTAAATATCAAAAAACAATTACTTATGATTAATTAAAAAATTTTGATTTTAGATTAGTCCTTTTTGACGATGTACATTCTTTTTTAATCATCCATAGTAAAAAGTAAGGAATATTAGCACTTTCATTAAGGTTTTATGTCGGGCGAATTTATTTGAAAGGAATACAAGAATGAATGCTGAAACTTTGCACTTTTCAGAGTCTGAAAAAAATGTTTCAAATGATGAATTATTACGTGTCTTTAAGATACAACAGCCAACTGCTTTAAGATTACGTAATTCAACTGTTGGTCAAAGAATTGCTAAATTAAAAAAATTGCGTAAAAGCATAGAAAATAATAAAGCCCACATTATTGCTGCTGGTGCTGCTGATTTTAATAAACCAGCCATGGAGTTAGAGATTACTGAAATTTTATCAGTCCTAATGGAGCTTGAGCATACTTGTAAACATTTAAAAACGTGGCTAAAACCCAAAAAAATTAAAACAACGATGATGATGTTGGGCACATCATCACAAGTACGTTACGAGCCTAGAGGTCGCTGTCTCATTATTTCTCCTTGGAACTATCCATTGACATTGACCTTAGGGCCGCTTATTCCAGCAATTGCATCTGGAAATACTATCATTATTAAAACGTCTGAATTGACACCAAATTTATCTAAAATTATGGTGAAAATAATTCGTGAAACATTTGAGGAAAACGAAGTTGCTATTTTTGAAGGTGATGCTTCTGTTGCTACAAGTTTATTAACTTTACCTTTCGATCATATTTTCTTTACTGGATCACCTGCTATTGGAAAAGTGGTGATGACCGCAGCGGCTAAAAATTTAACCAGTGTAACTTTGGAGCTTGGCGGTAAGTCGCCCATCATTATCGATGAAACTGCTGATTTGGATATGGCAGTGAAAACGCTTGCTTGGGGTAAATTTTTGAATTGTGGTCAAACCTGTGTAGCACCAGATCATTTATATATTGCTGAAAATATTAAAGATAAATTTATTTCCAAGTTCAATCAACATATTTCAAATATATATGGTGAAGGTGAAAATGTAAAAAATGCCCAGTTGGCACGTATTGTAAATGAACGTCACACAGCCCGTATTGCACATTTGCTCGATGATGCAAAAGAAAAAGGTGCAGAAGTGCTCTATGGTGGGATTGTTATACTAGAAAAATGTTTTATTTCCCCTACATTACTTACAAATATTCCAGCTGATGCTGCAATCATGCAAGAAGAAATTTTTGGACCAATATTACCCATTATTGCGTTTAAAAATATTCAAGAAGTATTAGATCAAATTAATGCTGCTCCAAAGCCATTAGCATTGTACGTCTGGAGTAAAGATAAAGTGCGTATTGAGCATGTGATTCAGAATACGAGTGCTGGAGGAACCTGCATTAACCATACTATGGTGCATTTTCTTCAAAATAATTTGCCTTTTGGGGGCGTAAATAATTCTGGAATTGGTAATTACCATGCTGAGTGGGGGATTAAAGCTTTTTCACATGAACGTGCAATTTTAAAAACGAACATGCTTTTGACTCACATATTCTACCCGCCATATACCAAAAAAACACGATGGGTTCTAGATTTCCTGTTTAAGGTTATATGAAAAAGATCATAGAAAAGGAATTTAATAATGAAAATTATTGCTGCTGTTTCATACGGTCCAAGTCAGCCTTTTAGTATTCAACAACTGGATATTACTGGACCAAAAGATGAAGAAGTATTGGTTAAAATTGTTGCTGCTGGAATTTGTCATACAGATCTTGTTGCGCATGCAGGTGTTTTTCCTATTATTTCGCCAGCAGTACTTGGTCATGAAGGGGCAGGAGTTGTAGAAAAAATTGGTAAAAAAGTATCTAAAGTTAAAGTTGGTGATCATGTCGCAATGAGTTTTTCCTCATGCGGTGAATGTAATAATTGTAAGAAAAATCAGCCAGCATATTGTTATTTCTTTACGTCTTTAAATTTTGCAGGCATCCGAAAAGATGGCCCAATCTTGCATGATTCCAAACAAAATCCTATCGGTTGCAGTTTTTTTGGACAATCGTCCTTTGCAAGTCATGCCGTAGCTCACCAACGTAATGTGGTTTCAGTACCTAAAAATATTCCATTAGAGTTAATTGGACCATTAGGTTGTGGTATACAAACTGGTTTTGGTGCAATTACCCGTTCTTTAGCATGTGAACTTGACTCGTCAGTATTGATTATTGGTGGGGGTACGGTTGGTTTAGCCGCAGTAATGGCTGCTGTAATTCAGAAATGTAAACATATTATTTTGATTGAACCTTATGAAGCTAGACGTCGCTTAGCGCTTGAGTTAGGTGCAACAGCAGTGATTAATCCGCACGAGCAAGACATTGAAAGTGAAGTCCATAAGATACTACCAGATGGGGTTAATTATGCATTAGATACCTCAGGAGTAAACATCGTTATGGAGCATGTCTTTAATGTTCTGGCGCCCAAAGCCATTTATGGATTTGTAGGTGTACCGCAAAAGATTGAACAAAAATTACCTGGCACTGTTATGCAAATGGTACCGGCTGGGATCTGCTTTAAGGGAATTATTGAAGGTGATAGCGATCCAGATCGGTCTATTCCTGAATTAATTCGCTATTACGAAAAAGGGCAATTACCCATTGATAAATTGATCAGAACTTACCCATTCGAGCAAATCAACGAGGCCATTGCTGCTAATCATCTTGGGGATTGTATCAAGCCTGTCTTATTAATCAGTCAGTAAGTTAGATATTAATAAAAGGATAAAAGTATGAATGTTGAGAATACAATCCGCTATGCAGGAATATATGCTACAAAAACCCCCAATAAAGCAGCGATCATTATAGCTGAAACTCAACAATCTTTAAGTTATAAGGATTTACATGAATATGCATTAAAATTTGTGAATATTTATGATTCATTCGGCTTGCTATATGGTGATCATGTTGCTTTTTTGACAGAAAATCGAATTGAGTGTCCCGCTTTACAATGTGGTGCTCACTATGCAGGTTTGTATTACACCTTTATTAATACTCGCTTAAAACTCCCTGAAGTGCTTTATATTGTCGAAGACTGTGATGCAAAAATCATTATTTTGAGTGCTCAATATTGTACTCAAGAATTGGTAGATGCGATTCAACAATTAGAAAAAAAACCAATCATATTCGTTTTAGATGATTCAAATGTTTCTGGCATTATTAAACTTGATTCTCTTTTAAAAATGGCATCTATACAAGTAAATCGAACACTACTTGAAGGGAATGAAATGTTATATTCGGCAGGAACGACTGGTCAGCCGAAGGGTATTAAACCTGAATTGACTAGATTGCCTGTAGGTACAACAGAAATTATTGCAAATCAGGTTAAAAAAGCTTTTGCCGTAACGGACCAGACGATCTATTTGTCACCAGCGCCATATTATCATGCAGCACCAGTTAAATGGTGCAGAGCGATATTAACTCTGGGTGGTACAGTGGTGCTAATGGAAAAATTTGAAGCTGAAAAAGCATTAGAAACGATAGAAAAATATAAAATTACCCATAGTCAGTGGGTACCAACAATGTTTCATCGCATTCTGGATTTGCCACTCAGTATTCTTAATCAATATGACTATTCAAGTTTGAAAGTTGTTATCCATGCAGCTGCACCATGTTCCATTCCAACCAAGCAGAAAATGATTGAATGGTGGGGACCAATTATCTATGAGTATTATGGTAGTACTGAGCAAATTGGCATGACCATGTCAAATACTCAGGATTGGATTGATCATCCTGGCACAGTGGGTCGGGCAATTTATGGAGTTGTCCATATTCTTGATGATGAAGGTGAAGAACTATCAACAGGAAAAATTGGAAATGTATATTTTTCTGACTCTGCAAAATTTTCATATCATAAAGATCCTGCAAAAACTCTAGACGCTTATAACATTAAAGGTTGGGCATGTGTGGGAGATATCGGTTATCTAGACGAAGATAAATTCTTATATTTGACTGATCGTAAAAGTAATATGATTATCTCTGCTGGAGTTAATATTTACCCTCAAGAAACTGAAAACATCTTGATTCAACATAGTGAAGTTATGGATATTGCCGTGATTGGCATCCCACATCCATATTTTGGCGAATCTGTGCATGCGGTGGTTCAATTGTATAATCATCATCGTGCAAGCGATGACTTAATAAAAGAATTGGATAGTTTTTGCCGAAGCCATATTTCTTCCATCAAATGCCCACGCAGTTATGAATTTCGTCAGGATTTACCTCGCGAACCCAACGGAAAGTTGTTGAAGCGTTTATTACGTGATGAATATTATTTGAAATAATTAAACGATGTGAAGGGGGGCTGCTAGATGAGTCAGAAATGTATCATTATTGGGATGAGTCATGCAGGTATCCATCTTGCAACATCATTAAGACAGTATGGGTGGCAAGGTGAAATATTGATGATTGGCAATGAGGATATATTGCCTTATCATCGCCCACCACTTTCAAAGGGATTCCTAAAAAAACAATCTAATATAGCTTTGATTCATCCTGAATCAGATTTTGAGAAATATCAGATTCAATTTCGATTATCTACATCGGTAGACTTTATTCAAATTCATAACAAAAGCATTGTATTGGATTCTGGTGAAGAAATAAATTATGACAAATTAGCTTTGTGTACGGGTGGGAGAGTTCGAAAACTAAATATTCGCGGTTCTACGTTAAAAGGCATACATTATCTGAGAGATATTCGTGATGCTCAAAAACTACGAGAGCATCTTAAATATGTTAAAAAAGTCGTCATTATTGGTGCTGGATTTATCGGATTAGAAATTGCAGCAGTATTAATAGAACAAAGCATTAAAGTGACAGTTCTCGAAGTGAATTCAAGAATTTTGTCAAGAAATCTTGATGAAGTTATGTCGAATTACTTTATTCAACTTCATGCTGAGCATGGTGTTGAAATAAAAACGAATATTGATATTCGGGAAATTCAAGGGAAGCACCATGTAGAAAGTGTGATATGCGATGATGGTTCTAAATTCGATGCAGATGCTGTCATCATCGGCATAGGTGTGATACCCAATGTAGAATTAGCATTAACTGCAGATCTAGAAGTTGAAAATGGAATTGTCGTAGATAAATTTGCATGTACCTCCAACGTAGATATCGTCGCTGCTGGTGATTGTACTTTGTTTCCTAGCGACCATTTACAACGATCAGTTCGAATGGAGTGCTTAGCAAATGCAGCTGATCAAGCCAAAACGGCAGCAGCTACACTCAGTGGAAATTCAATCCCGCATAGTGCTTTACCATGGTTTTGGTCTGAACAATATGATAAACGTTTACAAATAGCTGGTGTAATAGATCACTATGATCAAGTCATTATTAGGCAGGACTTCACAAATGGTGGATTTTCAAGATTATACTTTGAAGGTAATGTGCTAAAAATGGCAGTCTGTGTAAACTCAGCCAAAGATTTTATTGCATCAAAGCAACTGATTGTACAAAAACCTGCTATAGATTTAAAACTAGTGCAAACGGAGGCTAATTTAAAACAATGTGTGCTTAAAAAATAATCATAATTTCATTGTAAATCAAAAAAAATATACCCTACAATAAAGATATCGGAAGAAATTATCATTATTAAAACAACGATAGAGAATTTTTAAATAATGATAAATTATTTATGGAAGAAAGATAATGCTTTCAACAAATCAAGGAAGGCACAATAGGAATGGAAATATTTATATTCATTCTTGTTTTTGCAAAGTTAGACAATCTATAGAGAATATCCAACTTAATTTCTTATTTGCACCAGGCGGTTATGGCAAGACATCAATTTTGACCTACTGCTTTGAATATTTTGAGAAAATAAGTAATGATAATTGCTGTATTTGGCTAGATGAGACAAATTTTGATCTAAAGCAAGGAGGCTCATCTCTGTTGACGGCTTTAAGTGTTTTTTTTAATCATCAATTGAAACAAGATTCAACGATTGAAAAAATTTTACAAAGATATACTTCAGGTCAATGTTATATTTTTATTGATGATTACGAAAAAATAGAGTGCACTAGCTTTAATAATGAGATTGATGCTTTATTAGATATCAAAAAAGTTAACTGGCATGTCATCATTGCATCACGTATATTTCCAAAATTTAAAATATCACATTTAGAGTTGAATCAGAAAATTAAAATATTCAATTCATCAAATTTAAGCTTTAATAGCTTCGAAGTTTTCGAATATTTAGATACGAATATTTCAAATAGTCAACTTGAGTTTATTTTTAATAAAACACAAGGATGGCCATATGCCATATCTATTTGTAAGGATTTATTAAATAATAAAGAGAATGTACGAAAGCTATTTGAGCTTTCGGGTGAGGATTATGCATTTTCACAGCTTTTTAAAGAACAAATTTTAGATAATTTGGATTCTGATATGCAAGAATTCCTGGTAGGTTTTTCTACCCTTGAAACGGCGAATGCTGAACTTTGCAACTATGCTTTAAAGTTTACTGATAGTAAATCTAGATTAAAACAGTTATATTATAGCGGGGCATTTATCGAAAATATAGATCGAAATAATCGAGAATTTAAAGTCCATCCGCTCTTACGTGAATTCATACTCAGTCAACAAGTTGATAAAAAATCAAAAAAAATACTTGTTCGAGCATCAATATGGTCGATTAGAAATCAACATTATAAAAAATCTGCTTATTATGCAAAATTAAGTCAAGACTATCGTATTCAAAATCTAGTTATTGATAAAACCAGTGAAATTTTAGTTAAGAATCTAGGTGAATTACCTACAGTGATTAATTGGGTTAAGGAGTTAAAAGATGAGAAATATTTTAATTGGAATAAAGTTATTTACTGGCTGGCATGGTCACTCGCATTTTCATATCAATGGGAGGAGTCAAAACAAAGAGTAAATAATCTCAGACTAGTTTTACAAAATGATCAGTATCTAAATGAAATGGATTTTCAGTTTTATTCAGCTAAATTAGATTCGATTGAAATTGTCTTATTAACATTTCAGGATAAACGCCAAATAAGTTTAGAAAAATCAAAAAATTGGTTTAAAAAAAATAAAAACACCGATAATTTTGATAATGCAGTTGTATCTTGTGCAAGTTACTTAAGTTATAGATTGGATGTTGACTATGATTCAGCTCAAAAATCAATCAAATACGCGCTACAAGTGATTAGAGATACAGACAGTATATATGGCGAAATTTGGGTTAATCTACTTTACGGCTTATTTATTTTTGATTGTGGTCTATATAATCGTGCACAAAAATTTTTAGAAAGGCAATTTTATAAAACAATTGAAGAAATAGGTGAAGATGCTTCTATTTTGCCTACAATTTCACAATTATTATCAGCCATTTACTATGAAGTAAATCAAATTTCAAAAGCTCAAGAACATGTTGAAATTGGATATAAAAATATTAAAAATCATGGTTTAGTTGAAACAGCATTCGCTGGAATTTCGACTTCTTATAAACTGCAAAAAAGTTGGGCTGACACACGAAATTTACGAGAGAGCCTTCAAGAGATTATCTCAATTTATCCGAAACGGCTGGATATATTACTCCATTACCAGCAAGTTGAATTGTATTTGCTTTCAAATAAAAATGAAAAAGACGTTAGATATTTAAATA
>NZ_WJYH01000017.1:0-81462 GCF_009668065.1 Acinetobacter sp. RIT698 | reverse complement strand
GCAAGATTAACTATTTTGATAGACCCGAACAAAAAGGAAGCTTTTGAGGAATTGTGCAATCGTCAGGATCTAAAGCCTTCACAAGTGGTTCGCCAACTGATTCGTGAGTATTTAGAAAAGCATGGTGTAGATTATGCGACTAAACCCACTTTACCGAAAAAGTAACATTTCATTTAACTATTTTATCAAGAAATAGGACTATGCTTTTAGGGGGAAAAGCGGGTTTTATTTCTATTGAATCAGAAAAAATTGAGTAAGATTGATCAAAAACATTGTACTAATTACTGAAGATTTTGATATTTATAAATTTTTAATGTATTTGATTCTTTAAAGCTGACCAATTTGAGCTTGATGATAGTGAGTAAAATAAGCAAAGGAGAGCTTACAAGCAGGTTGATGGCTTGTAAGCTTTCTTTTTTTGTAGAAAAAGAAAGCTATAAAAAGGACACCCAAAAATAAATTTTTGAATTCAACTTTGATAAAACTATTCCTTGAATTTGGTCTTTAAAAACAATACTTTTCATGTATTTGAGATTAAGTGTATTTGCATAAATTTACCTCAAGTTAAAAATATATAAATGATAATTATTATTATTAGTAATTGCATTTGAGGTTTTGCTCAAATACAATACGCAACAATTCTTTCACAATTCCTCCGTAATTTAAGTTGCGTATTAACATGAATAAACAATTAAGATTCCAGACACTGTCAATTTCTATACTCACCGCAATGTCAATTTCAGCATATGCAAAAGATACTTCTGAAGATGCGACAAAGTTAAAAACAATTGTGGTGACTGCGAGTAGTCAGGCAGTAGATGTTAAAGAAGCACCAGCAAGTATTAGTGTTATTACAAGCGAAGATATTGAAAAACAACCTGTGGGTAGTCTTGGAGAATTATTAAGTAAAGTCCCCGGGGTAACGGGTGGAATTAGTCCTTCGAAGGAAGGTTCTAAGATTAAATTGCGTGGTTTACCAGACAATTACACACTGATTTTAGTTGATGGTAAACGCATCGGGTCTTCAAGAGATGTAAGTTATCGTCCAGATTTAGGTCGTCAGGATTTAAACTGGATTACACCCGATATGATTGAAAGAATTGAAGTCGTTCGTGGTCCAATGTCTTCCTTATATGGTTCAGATGCGATGGGAGGTGTAATTAATATTATTACTAAGAAGATTCCCAATGCTTGGGGCGGTAATGTCACTTTAAATTATACTCAGCCAACAACTTCGTCTGATTTAGGCACTTCTATACAAACAGGTGTCATGGCTGCTGGTCCATTAACTGACACCTTAGGTTTACGCTTGACGGCAGGGATGACTGAACGAGAGGCAGATAAGAAATATTCAGCAGGTAACGGAACCACAGGTTCTCAAGATCAAAACTACAATGCGATGTTGCACTATCAGCCAACAGATAAACAGTCATTCAGTTTTGAAGCAGGGCACAGTATCCAAAAGAATGAAAAAGGTTCTCAAATTAACGCCAAAACAGGTGCAGAACAGGAGACTAGTTGGGGAGCTAAAAAATTAGAACATAATTCATTTAGCGTATCGCATGATGGTGAGTGGGCAATTGGTAAATCTAAGTTAAGCGCATACTACAATGATTATGATTCAAGTATTAATAAGGTTACGAGTAAATCAAATGAATTGATTGTTGAGGGTAGCTTAACCATGCCATTTGAGCTAATGTTTAAGCAAGTCTTAACTGTTGGCGGTCAATGGAAAAAACAAGAATTAACCAATACTGATACGATTGGTACTCTACCTGGTGGCAGTTGGGATGGGAAAAGCTATACCGACCCTAAGGTGGATAATAAAAATTGGGCATTATTTCTTGAAGACAATATTTCACTGCTCGATAATTTGACATTAACAGTAGGGAATCGTTTAGATCATGATGATAAATATGGTGAGCATCATAGTCCAAGAGGTTATTTAGTTTATAGTCCAATGGATGATCTTGTGATTAAAGGGGGGATCGCAAAAGGTTTCCGTGCACCAACTGTGAAAGAATCATCTCCTGGTGGGGCAACTGAATCTGGTGGGAATGGTTGCAATGGGTTAAGAGGTAAAATTTGGTATGACAGTAAGCAAAAGCCAGATACCTATACGGGTGGTAGCTGCTTTATGACAGGTAATCCAAACCTTAAGCCTGAGGAAAGCACAAACTATGAAATTGGTGTAAATTATACTGGTTTTGGTACAGACCTAGGTTTGACATTCTTCCATACAGATTTTAAAAATAAAATCACTTATTCGCCGTTAGGTCACGAAGGTGGTATTTGGTTTACTCGAAATGAAAATATTCAAAATGCAGTAACGCGTGGTCTAGAAATGGTTGTAAATTTCCCAGTTTTAGACAATCTAAAATGGAATAATAATGCAACGTATTTCTTAAAAGCAAAAAATGAAGATACTGGTGCAACCTTACTGACCACTTCAAAATTAACGGTAAATTCAGCCCTAAATTGGCAACCGATAGATCCACTCAATGTAGAATTGTCTGCGCAATATTTAGGTAAGCAATATTTAACTGATAAAAGCGCTACTCCTACGATGCAAAAACCACATACGATTGTAAATCTAGCAAGCAATTATCAAGTGAATGATAAGCTCACTGTACGTGGTGGCTTTACTAATTTACTTGATAAAAAATTGTCAAATGGTGCAGACGCATACTTCGTTGAGCGTCAAAAAGTATTTGTAGGCGCAACCTTTAAATTTTAATCAATCATACTGAAGTGAAAACTCACTTCAGTAATAAATCATGCGTTATGAAAACCATCTGCGGATGGTTTTTTGCTATGTATTTTTTATTTGGATGGATGGAATGCTGTGTATGAAATAGTGAAAACAATGATTTTTTTAGGGTTTAGGTATTCTTCTATTCGTACCAAAATTTCCCCCAATATTTTTTGATCATTTTATAGTTTAATAAAATCAGTTGGTTATATATGTTTTAAAAAACTTTGGGTATTTTATGGTTTTTATATTTAACTTGCTGTTATCAGAGTGTTTTTTGATTTAAAATTATAGTTCACTGCCATATAGGCAGCTTAGAAATGTTTTAGACGTTTAATACGTTGTCTAATTCCGTTCACTGCCATATAGGCAGCTTAGAAAATATAAGACAATAATTGACGTTCAAAGTCTTGGTTCACTGCCATATAGGCAGCTTAGAAAATTAATGAATCAAAAACTTTTAAGTTGTCATCGTTCACTGCCATATAGGCAGCTTAGAAAGAACTGATGAAATAAAACTTAAAAACCTCCTCGTTCACTGCCATATAGGCAGCTTAGAAATAATGGCTGATAAAAAAGAACCTAGTGATATTGTTCACTGCCATATAGGCAGCTTAGAAAGTTGGCATTGACTGAATCTGCAACAGCATTTAGTTCACTGCCATATAGGCAGCTTAGAAACGTGTCTGCGTCTTAATCAGACCACGTGAGCTGTTCACTGCCATATAGGCAGCTTAGAAAATTTTGCATAACGTTTAAAGATGTACGTTCATGTTCACTGCCATATAGGCAGCTTAGAAAATGGGAAGACTTTCTTGCTGTGATGTAAAAGGGTTCACTGCCATATAGGCAGCTTAGAAATAAGTCGTCATCGGTGTCGATCAACTGCGACTGTTCACTGCCATATAGGCAGCTTAGAAATAAAGCGTAAAGGAAGTATTTAGGAACTCTTTGTTCACTGCCATATAGGCAGCTTAGAAATGAGAGTACTGCTTGTACTATGTTAATGCCTGGTTCACTGCCATATAGGCAGCTTAGAAATGAAACTGTCATTGATGAAAATGGTAAAGAAAGTTCACTGCCATATAGGCAGCTTAAAAATCAACGGAAGAACTAGATGAGATTTACTGCTAGACCAGCAGAGGCGTTTATTTTAGTTATCTTGATAATATTTGAATTTGTAGAGAAAGCTACCTTAACGGTAACTTTCTCTACATCTAACTCATTGGTTTATTTTAAGCTAAATCAATGTTTAGCTTATTATAAATAGGTTTCAGAATTACCAATCGTATTTTAACCCCACTCTAAAATTAGTTGGTGCACCGTAGTAACTATTCGTTGTGGCTAAATGATATTTTTCATTAAACAAGTTATTGATATTTAAATTCAGCAATAAATTTTTATTGATTTTATAACGTGCCATTAAATCAACCAAAGTATAGCTGTCTTGGGTAAAACGAGTCTTTACAGGGAGCGTTATATCAGAATAAATATCACTTTGCCAACGTAGGCCACCACCTATTGTTAGAGCTTGATCAAAGTAAGGTAGAGTATAGGTACTAAATAATTTAGCAGTATTATTTGGAATGTTGGTGTTTATACTATTACCTTGACTATTTTGTGATAAATTTCGAGTAAAACTTCCTGAAATTTGCCATAACTCAGAGAGTTTTCCCGTGGCTTCTAATTCAATACCGCGGCTTTTGGTTCCAGATTCCGCTGTATATGCTTGAGATCCATCGGGAGTAATGTGTGAATTATCGGGTTGTTCAGGAACAGCGACTGCAAAATTATCTTCTTTAGTTTGATAAACAGCAGCACCTATATTCAACTGATTATCAAAAAATTCACCTTTAATCCCTAGTTCAGTACTATTGCCGACAAGAGGGTCTAAATAGTCCCCCTTAACTGTCTTTTTATCTTGTGGTGAAAAAATATTGGTATAACTGGCATATGTTGTCCAATGGTCAGTTAAATCATAGGTAAGTCCTACATAGGGGATTACTTCACCACTTTCTTTATGGGTTTTGATATCTGTTGTATTTTTAGCATTGTCATGATTTATAGCGACACGTTTCCAGTCTTCTACACGTGTTCCTAAAATAATTGCTGCCTTATCTGATGGTTTTAACCGGACAGCACCGAATATTGAATGACTACTGTCATCGCCACTATACCAGCCGTCAATCATCGTCTCAGGTCGAGTTGGTGTATTGCCATTCCAACTGAAAATATTGTCTAATTTTCCATTCCAAGACATGCCATTATTCCAGCCTGAGTAGGTTGGACGTTGATTCTCACTTTTAGTAAAAGTTGTTCCCAAAACTAATTCATGGGTTTGGTTGAACAAATTAAATGAGCCATTCAGCGTTAAATTAAATAAATCTTGAGTAGGTTCATAATCCCAACGTGTTGCGTAAATTAAAGCACCTTTTCCAGTTTGTTTATCTATCCCTGAGCTATAAGCATAACCAACAACTTCATCTGAAGAGGTTTTTGTTCGAGAAAGAATACCTTTAAGTTTCCAATTGTCATTGAACTTGTGTTCAATATCTGCAAAAAATGCAGTAGTTGATCGATCTGAGTACGTCCAGTCTGCAGCAGCCGAATCAGAGCGCGACCATTCAATTAAAGATCCATCAGTATAATATGAAGGTAATCCCCCACGGGCGATGCCTGAAATATCAATTTGTTGATAGCTAATTCCAAGACTTGCTTTGGTTCGATCTGTTAAATCTGCTTCAAGTACACCATAGGCAACTTTGCGTTCTTCTGCATAACGATCGATATAAGAGTCACCATCTTGATAAGCCAATACAGCACGACCACGGAGATTACCAGATTGATTCAATGGTGATGAAACATCGATATCTGTTCTATAGGCGTCCCAAGAACCAGCACTAGCACTTACAGAAGCTTTAAAGTCTTGTAATGGTTTTTTTCGAACCATATTAATACTAGCACTTGCAGAACCAGCACCAGTCATTAAACCATTTGCACCACGCACAATCTCTATTCTGTCAAAGAGTGCAGTGTCTTGACTTTGAAAAATACTAGAATATGAGTTCAGTAATTTCACACCATCTAATAAATAGTTGTCTACAGTTTGACCTCGTGCATAAATTGGTGAGTTATCTGAGCCAATATTTCCACCTTGATTAATTGTTAATCCAGCAGCTTGTGTTACGACATCTGTTAATTGTGTTAAGTTTTGATCCTCCATTTGCTGACGTGTGATTACACTGACCAATTGCGGTGTTTCTTTTAGGCTGAGCGCCAAGCCTGTTGATGCTGTGGTGGCTTTTGCAGTATATAAACCAGAGCCTTCGGTTGTAAGGCTATTGATATTATTGGCAGATACAGTGATGGTAGGAAGCTGAGTAGAATTTTGTTCTTGACCATCAGATGAGTTCGGTGCTGCGAATATAGATCCATTTATTAAAAAAATAGATCCGCCCCAAAGTGCAGTTCGAATTGCAATTGCTAATGCATGTTTGCTTTGATGTTCCTTCATTAGATTCTCGTATGAGTCATATTCATGTACTTAGTCGTTTTTGTTTTAAAAAAAGCTCATTTTTTATGATTTAAATGCTGGGCATGTTGTTGGATGTAACAACAGTAGAGAACAAGCGCGAATAGAGGAGAGCAACTATTTGTATGATCAATAGATCGATGTCATGTAAGTTTGAGATAAATTTTAAAATACGTTTAATTGGATTTATATACTAGTTTTTATTTAATATATTGTTTTATAAATAAAAAAATATTATGAATTAAAGGTTGTGTTATAAATACTGGAACAGGCAACAAAAGCTTGTTTCATATCTCGTTTTACTGTGGCTTCAGAAATATTAAGTTTTTCACCGATTGCGCGGTAGGTCATACCTTCCATTTGTGATAATAAAAAGACCTGTGCTACGCGTTCGGGTAGTCTTTCTAGTGTTTGATGAACTTGATACAAACTTTCTCGAATACATATTTCATGTTCTACAGATGGATAGCCATCCTGTGGTGTATGTATTAACGCATCTAAATATAAGTGTTCAACTTGTTGGTGGCGCCAATGATCAATAATTACATGTTTCGCAATTCCCAATAACCATGCTTTGGGTTCTTTAATATTTTCAAAACAGTAATTACTTTTTAATGCACGATAAAAAACCTCCTGACTAAGATCTTCAGAGTGATGATGGTTGTGAAGTTTATGTTTGAACCACAAAAGTAAAGTATTTTGATGGTCTTGATAAATATGATCAAACCATTGCTGCTTTTGTACGTTCAAATGCATAAGAGTTGCCTGTTTAAAAAGCGAACTACATGGAGTTTTGCTGGAGGAAGAAAGTGTTGAAAATAATGATAGTGATAATGATTATTAAATGCAATAATAAAGATTACAAAATGCAACATGATAATTAGCGAAGCTAACCTTTATTTATTCTTGATTATTAATGAGATGAACAATGGGTATCTGTGAAATTTCACTTTAATTATTTCGCAATTGTAAATTTTGATCGTTCTGCGACTTTATGAATAAGAGTTTTTATGAGTAAGCCATCTGTAAATGTAAACCCCAAAAAAAGTTTTATTGGCCGTAAATTTAAATATTTAATTGGATTTATGCTGCTGATTATTTTCGGACTAGCAGGCTTCTATTGGAAAAAAACCTCATCCAAACCCGCAGAGGAATATAGCCAATGGAGTAAACCTGTACCCGTGCGAACTGTGCCAGTACAACGACAAGATTTACAGGTTGAAATCAAAGCAATTGGTACAGTCATTCCTACGCATATTGTGAATGTACAAAGTCAGGTTTCTGGAGTTTTACAGCAGATTTATTTTAAAGAAGGGCAAATCGTAAAAAAGGGTCAGCTCCTTGCACAAATTGATCCAGCGCCGTTTCATGTCTCACTTGCACAGGCTGAAGGAACACGGCAGCAGAATTTAGCACAATTGCAAAATGCTGAAACAGAGTTGCAGCGTTATCAATTGCTGTTTAAACAAGATTCAATTGCAAAACAACAAGTAGAACAGCAATTGGCGCTGGTCAACCAGCTTAAAGGTCAAATACAGGCGAACAAGGCGCAAGTAGATGCTGCAAAACTACAGCTGTCTTATACTAAAATTTATGCCCCTATTGAGGGGCGGGTTGGATTTAGACAGAAAGATGCTGGTAACCTTATTCAAGCCAATGAAAGTGCTGGTTTAGTCAGTATTACTCAAGTTCATCCAATTTTTGTGCAATTTTCAGTGGCAGAAAACTATTTAGCAAATCTGCGTCAATCATTAAAAAATGGCGATAAAGTGTTGGTAACTGCTTGGGATAAAACAGAGCAAAAACAACTTGCGCTGGGGCATGTACAAGCAATAGATAATCAGATTGATATCAGTACTGGGACTTTAAAAATAAAAGCAATTTTTGCTAATCATGATGATGCTTTATTTCCAAATCAGTTTGTCAATGTGCGTTTAAATACTCAAACCATTCAAAATGCAATCAGTATCCCGAGTGATGCTGTACAACATGGTGCAAAAGGCAGCTATGTGTATATCATCAATCCGCAAAATAAAGCCGAAATTCGCATGTTAAAACTGGGGATGACATCGAATGGTCAAATTGAAGTTTTAGACGGATTAAAGGGGAGCGAAAAAGTAGTACTTGAAGGAATTGATCGTCTTTCGGAAGGCAAAGAAGTTCAAATTGTTGTAGAGAATCAACAGCCAATTTCTACGGCCAAGCCAACTGCTGGATAAATCATGAATATTTCACGGTTCTTTATTTTACGTCCAGTCGCAACTACATTATTGATGTTAGCACTGCTGTTGAGTGGCTTCTTGGTTTGGCGGTTGTTGCCTGTCTCTGCTTTGCCACAGGTCGATTATCCAATTATTCAAGTCTATACTTTTCAACCTGGCGCCAATCCCGATACAGTACAACGCACAATCACCGCACCACTCGAACGAGAAATGGGCAAAATTGCTGGTTTAAAGCAAATGTCTTCTAGTAGTTCAGTGGGGGCATCCGTTATTACCTTGCAGTTTGAACTGAGCGCAGAACTTGGTGTCGTTGAACAAGAAGTACAGTCAGCACTCAGTACAGCCAGCAGTAAATTACCCAATGATCTACCAGCACCACCGATTTACCGTAAAGTAAATCCTGCTGATGTTCCTGTGATTACCCTTGCCATCAGTTCAGAAACTTTACCTTTAACAACAGTCTACGACATGGTGGATACCCGAGTTGCACAAAAGCTTTCTCAGCTTTCAGGTGTCGGGATGGTCAGCCTTGCGGGGGGGCAACGTCCAGCAATACGCGTGCAAATGAATGCTACGGCACTTGCTGCCTATAAAATGAGTGCTGAGGATGTGCGTTCTGCAATTAATTCTGCCAATGCAAATCAACCCAAAGGCAGCTTTGATGGACCATATCGCACCACCATGTTGGATGCCAATGATCAGATTCGCTCGATTGCAGATTATGAAAATCTAATTTTACGTTGGAACAATGGCGCACCGATACGTCTTAGAGATGTGGCAAAAGTCATAGAAGGGAGCGAAGATCGCTATATGGCGGCTTGGGCAGACAGTCAAGCTGCAATCTTGGTCAATGTACAGCGCCAACCGAATGCCAATGTGATTCAAGTTGCAGATCAGATTAAGCAAATATTGCCTGAGCTACAAAAAAATCTGCCTGAAAATGTCAAAATTCGAGTGTTAACCGATCGAACTGAGAGTATTCGTAGCTCCATTGATGATGTGCAAAAAGAATTGGTTTTTGCCGTGTGCTTGGTGGTGATGGTGACTTTTTTATTTTTAAGAAATTTATCCGCTACGATTATTCCTAGTATTGCCGTACCACTGTCGATTATTGGTACTTTTGTCGTC
Organism: Acinetobacter sp. RIT698; assembly: GCF_009668065.1. Lineage (NCBI taxonomy): Bacteria > Pseudomonadati > Pseudomonadota > Gammaproteobacteria > Moraxellales > Moraxellaceae > Acinetobacter > Acinetobacter sp. RIT698. The sequence continues at coordinate 71,828 of NZ_WJYH01000017.1, read as the reverse complement.
ATGTATTTTTTAGGATTCTCTGTTAATAACCTGACTTTAATGGCACTCACCATTGCGACAGGCTTTGTAGTCGATGATGCAATTGTGATGTTGGAAAATATTGCACGACATCGTGAGGCAGGAGAAAGCTTATTACAAGCCGCACTTAAAGGATCTAAAGAAATCGGCTTTACCTTAATTTCGCTGACGATTTCACTGATTGCAGTATTAATCCCATTACTGTTTATGGGGGATGTGGTTGGGCGACTGTTCCATGAATTTGCTGTCACTTTAGCAGCAGCAATCGCAATTTCATTGGTGGTGTCGCTTACATTGACGCCAATGATGTGCGCATATTTATTAAAAAATGCCAAACATTCAACTTCTCACAGTCGCTGGAGTCTAGACCGAATTATCCAGCAATACGGTAAAGCGTTACAGTGGGTTTTTCGGCATCAAGTAATGACACTTGCGGTGATGTTGAGTACCGTCATTTTAGCGGGTCTGCTGTATTGGATGATTCCCAAAGGCTTTTTCCCTGTACAGGACAGTGGTGTCATACAGGTGGTGACTGAAGCGCCTGATGATATTTCATTCCAAGCCATGAGTGAGCGTCAACAAACACTCGCGGGGCAGATCTTAAAAGATCCTGCTGTGGAAAGTTTGTCTTCATTTATTGGTATAGATGCCAATAATCCAAAACTAAGTAATGGACGTATTTTAATTAATCTAAAGCCGCATGCTGAAAGAGATCCTGTAGATCAAATTATGGCACGACTTAGAGGACAGTTCGCTCAAGTTGAAGGGATTCAAGGCTGGATGCAACCAGTACAAGAGCTGAGTATTGAAGATAAAATTAGTCGTACTCAATATCAACTGAGTATAAGCGCTGCTAAAATGACAGATTTAGCCGAATGGACCCCTATATTTGTTGATGCTTTACGACAACAACCTGAATTTGCACAAGTCACCAGTGAAGAGGGTGGACAAGGCTTACAAGCATTTATTGATGTCAATCGAGATGCCGCAGCACGTTTGGGTTTAAACATTGAAGATATCAGTTTAGCTTTACAAAATTTATTTGCGCAGCGCCAGATTGCAACTTTATACACGCAATCTAATCAATATCGTATTGTTTTAGAACTTGACCCAACATTCACTCAAGGTATAGATGCTTTAGGGCAAACCTATATTCATAATAAAAGTGGAGAGCCGATATTACTCAGTTCTGTTGCCAATATTGTGCAAAAACGCGTGCCTATTATTCTGCAACAGCAATCACAATTTCCAGCCAATGGGGTATCTTTTAATCTTGCATCAGGGGTCGCGCTCGGGGATGCGATCAAAGCGATTGATCGCATACAACAGCGTCTAAATCTACCAACAGAAGTGAAAGTCAAACTGCAAGGTGCAGCTGCTGCTTATGAGAACTCGCAACAACATACGTTCTGGTTGGTGATTGCAGCAATAGTGACCATGTACATTGTGTTGGGCATTCTGTACGAAAGTTTTATTCACCCGATAACCATTCTTTCTACCTTGCCATCTGCTGCAATTGGTGCTTTGTTGGCATTGTTTATGGTCAATCGACCACTGGACATGATTGCCTTGATTGGGATCATTTTATTGATTGGTCTGGTCAAGAAAAATGGCATCATGATGGTGGATTTTGCTTTGGCTGCACAACGTAATGACGGATTGTCACCACAGCAAGCGATTTATCAAGCCGCACTGATGCGTTTTCGCCCAATTTTAATGACCACTCTTGCGGCACTGGTTGGGGCAATTCCATTGATGCTTGCATCGGGTTCAGGGGCTGAATTACGTCAGCCTCTTGGGATCGTCATGGTGGGTGGTCTGATTTTAAGTCAAGTCCTGACGTTATTTACTACACCAGTGGTTTATTTATTTTTTGATCGTCTGCAATATTCATTGCAACATACCAATTCAGATTTATCTGTAGATGATTTACCCACAGATCATGATACGACAAGGAGAGAGTTTTGACTTTTCTCTCGACCTTTATTCACCGACCTGTTGCCAGTATTTTACTGGGAATCGCAATTGTATTATTGGGTATATTGGCCTATTTTCGCTTACCTGTAGCCGCTTTACCACAGGCAGATATTCCAACGATTGTGGTGCGAGCAAGTTTACCTGGTGCAAGTCCTGAAAGTATGTCTGCCACCGTGGCGACGCCATTAGAGCGTGCCATGATGGGCGTTTCAGGGGTAAAAGCGATTAATTCTTCAAGTAATCAAAGCGCAACCCAAGTGGTTTTGCATTTTGATTTAAAGACTGACATCAATGAAGCCGCCAGAGAGGTCCAAGCTGCAATCAATGCTGCGATGTCACAGCTGCCTTCTGGAATGCCAAGCCCTCCTGAATATTTCAAGATCAATCCAAGCCAGAGTCCAATTTTTTATTTGGCACTGAGTTCAGAACATCTTTCTGCGGGCAAACTCTATGAAATTGCCAGTAATAAGCTGCAGCCAAATCTTGCGCAAATTAATGGGGTTGGGGAAGTTGTCATTGACGGGGCATCTATGCCAGCTGTGCGAATTCAACTCAATCCAAATGCCTTGATTTCACAAGGGGTGTCTTTGGAGCAAGTTCGTGAAGCGATTGTAAAAAGTAATACAGTACAAGCCTTAGGGGTAATTGAAACTGAACAGTTACGTTGGCAAGTTGAGCTTCCAAGTCGTTTAAAAAAAGCGGATGATTTTGCCAATTTGATCATACATCAAAATGGTCAGACAGTTGTCCGTTTAAAAGATGTGGCTGAGGTACAGGATTCGGTCGAAAACCGTTATGTAAGTGGTTTTCACAATGGCAAACCAGCGGTTATTATTAAAATCAGCCGTCAACCCAATGCAAATACCGTTGCCACAATTGAAAAGATCAAAGAAAAACTACCAGAGTTAAGCAGATTAATTCCAGCAGATTCACAACTGACCACAGTGATGGATGGATCGGAAATTATTCGGGCGGGCTTAAATGAGGCAAGGGATACTTTATTATTTTCCATGCTTTTGGTGATTATTGTGGTCGCACTGATGTTAGGTCGTCTGCAAAGTGCTCTTGTTCCAAGTATTGCTTTACTGGTGACTTTGATTGGCGCATGCAGCCTGGTTTATCTCGCTGGATTTTCATTGAATAACTTGTCGATTATGGCGGTGATTGTTGCGATTGGGCTCGTGGTTGATGATGCAATTGTAGTTTTGGAAAATATTGAACGTCATATAGAACAGGGTGAACAGCCTATACAGGCTGCCTTAAATGGTATTCGAGAAGTCGGTCTGACCTTGCTGGCAATGAATTTGGCTTTGGTGGTGATCTTTATTTCCGTGCTATTTATGGGAGGTGTAATCGAACGATTGTTTAGAGAGTTTTCTTTAACACTGATTTTTATTATTATTTTATCTGTATTTGTCTCCCTAGTCCTTACGCCAAGCTTATCTGCACGCTGTTTAAAACCATTAGAGCGTTATCAACATCAGGTTTTGTATCGCTATAGCCATCGCTTGATGCAGGGTTTGAGTCAGCTCTATTTGCATTCACTGAAATGGATGATCAAACACGGTTATTTGGTCATTTTGCTATGGGGCGGTGCAATTGCTGCTTCTGTATATGTCTATCAAACATTACCCAAACGGGTATTACCTGAGCAAGATACCGGACGGGTTGAAGCTTTTATTCGAGGGGATGATGGTTTCTCCTTTCAAATTATGCAACCCAAAATCGCCACCTTTAGTGAAAGTGTATTAAAGGATCCCGCAGTCAAAGATGTGATTGGTACGTCTGGTGGTGCTGGTGGAATCACCAATTCTTTTTTAATGGTGAGTTTAAAACCCAAAGCAGAGCGAGATGGCAAATCTTCACATGAAATTGTAGATAGAATTAAAAAAAATGCCCCATGGCTGGCAGGTGCGATTTTTTCTGCACAAGTCAAACAGGAACTAGAATTGGATGATCCATTTTCAAGTGGAAGTGGGCAAGATTATTTGTTGTTACTGCAATCTGATGATGTTGCGTTGCTACGTCAGTGGGTGCCTAAAGTTGCTCAGGCAATGCAGAAGCTTGCAGAGTTAGAAGAAGTTGAAACCATGGGCGATGAAGGTGCTCAGCATGTGACTTTAGACATTGACCGTGAAGCAGCACGTCGTTTGGGTGTGGACATAGAAAATATTTCAAGTGTACTCAATAACTCATTTTCGCAGCGCCAAATTTCGACTATTTATGATCAAACCCAACAGTTTTATGTGGTGATGGAAGTCGATAAACACTTTACTGAACATCCTGAAGCGCTGGCAAATGTACGCATTCCAAACCAACAAGGTATTGCTGTACCACTCAGTAATTTTGCCACATGGTCTTATGGTATTACCAATGATCGGGTTTATCGACGCAACCAATATGCCGCAATGGGGATTGGTTATGTGGTTAAACAAGGCTATAGCTATGAACAAGCGGATGCAGCTATTCGTAGTGTTTTACCCGAAGTGATGTTACCCAATGAAATTTTTATCATGACAGATAAAGATGTCGAGGCGGAAAGTTTGCAGGCTGGTTTATCGACCCCGTTACTTGTCTGTGTGGTGATCTTACTTATTTATATCGTTCTTGGGGTTACCTATGAAAGTCTGATTCATCCATTGACGATTTTATCGACAGTACCCGCAGTGGCTTTGGGGGCTTTGTTGACCTTATGGTTATTTAATTTCCAATTCACCTTAATTGCACTTTTGGGCATGTTTTTATTGATCGGAATTGTTGTAAAAAATGCCATTCTTTTAATTGATTTTACTTTATTAGAAAGAAGAGCAGGCAAGACTGCATATCAGGCTATTTTGTCTGCCGCAGCTCTCCGTTTTCGTCCAATTCTGATGACCAATACCGCAGCGTTGCTCGGTGCAATTCCACTGGCACTTAGCTGGGGAGAAGGGGCAGAGTTACGTCAGCCTTTGGGTGTTGTCATTGTGGGTGGTTTAGCCTTGGGTCAATTATTGACGTTGTATACAACGCCTGTCTTGTATTTGGTGTTGGAAAAATGTGCTGAATCTTGTTTGAAATTGAAAAATAAATATGCACTTCATTGAGGTAAATAGGAAAATATAATGCAGAGTTTAATCGTTAAAAATGTCATGTGCCTTAGTGTGTTATTGATATTGACTGCATGCAATTCTACTGTTGTGTTGCATCCGCCTGAATATAAAGTGCCAGTCCTTCAAACGGATGATCATTATAAATATGCTGTTTTAAATTGGAAAAAAACCTCAAGCTTAGAAGTCAATGCCAACACTTGGTTGGAAATTTTTCAAGATCCTATTCTTAGTCAATTGATGCAACAATTGAATCAAGAAAATTTGAGTCTGAAACAAGCGGAAGCACGATATCAACAAGCCAATGCCTTACTTGAGCAGCAACGCGCTAACCGTTTGCCAAGTTTAAAGTTAAATGGTTCTGCACAACGTAGTGGAACAAAGGACAGTACGCCAAATAACCAATTTACAACGGGTGTTCAGGTCAGTTGGATTCCTGATTTATGGGGCAGGGTCGCCAAAGCAGTTGAAGGGCAACAGGCAAATTTAGAGGCTTCACAGGCTGACTTAGCTGCAGTTAAACTCAATCAACAATTATTGGGCACAGAAAGCTATTGGAATATCCGAGTACTGGATGCGCAGTTGGATGTTTTACGACAAACCCAACACAGTTATCAGCGTTCCGTCAAAATTTTAAATAACCAATATATTGCAGGGATGATCGCGAGAGCGGATGTGATACAGGCTGAAACACAACTCAAGCAAGTTCAAATCCAGCAGATAGAAACCCAGCGAGAACGTGATTTACAAGAAAATATTTTAGCTGTGGTACAAGGTAAAACGGTTGCTCAATTTCAATTGGCCAAACAGAAACAGCACTTTCAAGTTCCAATATTACCAACTCAGCTACCAAGTCGGATGCTTATCCAGCGCCCTGATGTGATACGTGCTGAACGTGAATTGGCTGCAACACATGCCCAATTGGGCTTGGCTCAAACGGCATGGTTACCCGATCTCAGTATTGGCTTAACGGGTGAAGTAAATAGTCGCGTGTTGAGTCAACTGTTTCAAGCACCACAGTACTTGTGGTCGACTGGATTACAAACAACGGCATTGATATTTGACGGTGGAAAACGTAAGGCTGAGATTGCACAAGCACAAGCGAGTTATGCTGAAAAAGCAGCAGCGTATAGACAGGCTGTTTTAACGGGTTGGAAAGAGGTGGAAGACGCGCTTTTACAGTCATCCAGTTTTAAACAGCAACAATTTGAACAAGCTCAACTATTTAAACTTGCTTTAGAAAATGAACAAGTTGTAACTCGACGCTATAACGCTGGCTTAGTCAGTTATTTAGAAGTGGTCACAGCACAGAATTTAACCTTACAGGCGGAACAGGCAACTTTACAGCTCAAGCAGTTGCAGTTAAAAAATACAGCCCAACTGATTGCAGCCTTAGGTGGAAATATCAGTTGAAGGCCCTATGTAAAACTTAAGTGAGTTGGCTTAAATCTTTGAATAGTGTATTTAAATCTTATGGATTTAAAAGCTTACATGCTTTTAAAAGTGTGTAAGCTAAGCTGTCTAAACTCTTGTTGTTAAACATTTTATGTATTTAAAGATTGCCTATGATTCATCAAGTTTCATGTTGTTTTTTTATCATCATTTAAAACAAATAGCACCATTTTAGATGTATAGCAGGATTTAAAGCCTGATATGCACTATGAAAGCGCAAGTTAATACTTGTGATTTGTCGGACAATTTTATTGTTAAAGTGTTATTTATGTCACATTTATGTGTATAATCATCGAAATTTATACCCTGATTTGATTTTGAAATGGTAAAGCTTGTAACTTTTTTCGTGTTTAGTAGTGTGATATTTCTAGGCTATTTTTCTTATGTCGATTCGCAACAGAAAAAACAACAAGAAATGCAAAATATTATCAAAGATGCGAATTTAACCATTCGGAAAATTGAGTCTAATCCTAATAATCACAATCATTTAAAAGTAAGTAATACGGTGATTTGATTTACGTACTGTATATCCTTAAAGCATTAAACTTCTGAGTTCACATGAATTGGATGACTAAAAGCATCAGATTGATAAAATTATTTAAACTGTATGTTATAATTTGTAATATGTAATCGATAACGACCGTTAAACCTTCTAGAAAATGAAAGCTGCTAATCTGCAGCTTTTTTAATTCAAGTTTTTTATCGGAAATGTCATTTTGGTATGTTTATTGAATGCTGAATTATGGCCTTAATTGACGGCATTTAGCATTTTTTTAAATGAACTCGATTTTATCAACGAATAGCTCAAACTTAACAGGGGCTCAACAATGACGAATCCAAATCCTTCAGCGGGTTTGCTTGAACGCTTATTTAAACTGAGCGAAAACAAAACAACGTTTAGAACCGAAATACTGGCAGGTTTAACGACATTTTTAACAATGTGCTACATCATCATTGTTAACCCATTGATTCTTTCAGAAACAGGTATGGATCATGGCGCCGTATTTGTGGCAACGTGTTTAGCCGCTGCGATTGGTTGTTTGGTCATGGGGGTTGTTGCAAACTATCCGATTGCACTTGCACCAGGTATGGGACTGAATGCTTATTTTACCTATTCCGTTTGTTTAGGTATGGGCGTTGAATGGCAAACCGCTTTGGCTGCTGTATTTGTTTCCGGACTTGTCTTCATCGCAATTAGCATGTTTAAAATCCGTGAAGCCATTGTCAATGCGATTCCAATGTCATTGAAATTTGCAATCGGTGGTGGTATTGGATTATTCCTTGCACTGGTTGCATTGAAAAACTCAGGCATTATTGTTGCAAATCAAGCAACTTTGGTGGGTTTGGGTGATTTAAAACAACCTACAGTCTTACTGACTTTATTGGGTTTTTTCCTGATCGTGATTATGCACCACTATAAAATTCGTGGCGCAATTATTATCAGTATTTTAGCAATCACTGGTATTGCAACAGCTTTAGGTTTAAATGAATTTAAAGGGGTTGTTGGTTCGATTCCTTCTATTGCACCGACATTCATGCAAATGAATTTTGAAAACTTATTTACGGTAAGTTTAGTTGGCGTAATTTTCGTATTCTTCTTGGTTGATTTATTTGACTCAACCGGAACATTGGTCGGGGTTTCACATCGTGCTGGTTTATTGAAAGATGGTAAATTACCACGTTTAAAAAAAGCGCTATTTGCAGATTCAACTGCAATTGTTGCCGGTGCTGCTTTAGGTACATCATCAACAACGCCTTATATTGAGTCATCTGCGGGTGTTGCTGCAGGCGGTCGTACAGGTTTAACTGCAGTTGTTGTCGGTATTTTATTTTTAGCGTGTTTATTTTTAGCACCACTGGCTCAATCTGTTCCTGGATTTGCGACTGCTCCAGCATTATTATTTGTTGGTGTGTTGATGATTCAAGGTATCATCAATATTGAATGGGATGATATTACCGAAGCAGTTCCAGCATTTTTAACCATTGTATTTATGCCATTTGCTTATTCTATTGCAGACGGTATTGCAATGGGTTTTATCAGCTATGCATTGGTTAAATTATTTACAGGTAAAGCGAAAACAGTTCCATATATGGTTTGGATCATTGCTGTGCTCTGGGTGATTAAATTCGTTGCATTTGGTGGTTAATAAATTTAAATAAGGAAAGGGTGTAAACTCAAGTTTGCGCCCTTTTTTGTTTTAATCAGATTGAAATGAATCCAAGCGATTTGGATGATTGAAATTTAATTTAATAAGTTTGAGGAAAAACGTGAATAGATTAGAACTTATTCGTGCCTTACCTAAGGCAGAACTCCATGTACATATCGAAGGCACGTTTGAGCCTGAGTTGATGTTTGCAATAGCTCAGCGTAATCAAATTGATATCCCGTATAAATCTGTAGAAGAAGTCAAACAAGCATATAACTTTCATAATCTACAGTCTTTCCTTGATATTTATTATGCAGGTGCAAATGTACTGATCAATGAACAAGACTTTTATGATTTAGCTTGGGCATATTTTGAAAAATGTGCAGAAGATAAAGTTGTACATACTGAAATGTTCTTTGATCCACAAACACATACTGACCGCGGGGTTGCCTTTGAAACGGTGATCAATGGTCTACAACGTGCATGCGATGATGCTCAAACAAAGTTGGCTATAAGCTCTCATTTGATCATGTGCTTCCTGCGTCACTTAAGTGAAGAAGCAGCATTTGAAACGTTAAAGCTAGCTTTGCCGTATAAAGATCAAATTATTGCTGTAGGTTTAGATTCAAGCGAAGTTGGGCATCCACCAGCTAAGTTTGAACGAGTTTTTGCTCAAGCACGCAAAGAAGGTTTCTTGGTGGTTGCGCATGCGGGAGAAGAAGGACCTGCTGAATATGTTTGGGAAGCTTTAGATTTATTAAAAGTAAACCGTATTGACCACGGTGTACGTTCAGAAGAAGACCCAGCACTAATGCAACGTTTAATTGCAGAAAAGATGCCTTTGACTGTTTGCCCACTGAGCAATTTAAAATTGTGTGTGGTGGATGATATGGCACAACATAATATTCACCGTTTATTGCAAAAAGGTGTGCATGTGACTGTCAATTCAGATGACCCATCTTATTTTGGTGGCTATATGAATGATAATTTTATTTCGATTGCTGAAGCACTAGATCTTTCAAATACAGAGTTAAAGCAATTGGCAAAAAATTCATTTGAAGCGTCATTTATTTCAAATGAAGAAAAGCAAAAATGGAACAATCAAATTGATCAATTGGCTTAAATCAAGCTATATTCTTTAAGCATATAAAAGCAGTGTGTGAACACTGCTTTTTTTTCATGAGGGAAATAGAATGAAATTTTTAACAACATGTTTAACCTTATTCATTATTTTACCTGTGACTGTTGCATGTGCAGACTCAAGCACAGAAACGATTACGCAGAAAATGCTAAAGCCTTTAATCGAACAGCAATGTGCCAGTGAGTTAAAAGCGTCAAAGGTTTGGCAAGCATCCTCATTTTTATGGGCAGCTGCGCAACAGCAACATGCACAGCAAAAAATCTGTGGCTGTGTCAGTGAGAATGCTTTGAACGATGTACCAGCTAAACAGCTGGTTATGGCAACTTTTAATGAAGCTGCAAAAAATAAGCTGATTCAACAAGCAGTGATGAATAGTTTAAAAGGTTGTGCAAAGGAAGCATTAAAGTAAAGATCTAGAATTTAAAGCGCCATAAATTTAAACCACAATAAAAATATAAAAAAGCACACCGTTTTGATGTACTTTTAATAAGATTTTTTAATCTGTATATGACTAACCTTGTCGTGTCATACTTTTCAATACATTGTCTTTATCAATAAAATGATGTTTGAGCGCAGCAAGAACATGTCCAACAAGAAGTAGGCCAGCAGCCCATGAAATATAAATATGTAAAGGTTTTACAATCGCTGTTAAATCGGGGTTATCTTGTACAAGTCTTGGAATCTCAAATAAGTACAATACAGGCACGGGATGACCAGCACTCCAGCTAAATAAACATCCTGTGATTGGCAATGCCAATAGCATGAAATATAAACCCAAATGACCTAAATGAGCCAAAGTTTTCATCAATGGTGACATGGTTTCAGGTAGTTCAGGGGCAGGGTGAGTGTAACGCCAAAAGATACGGATAATGACCAAAAAGATAATCACCGATGCAATATTCTTATGTAGAGTAATGACATCGCCTTTAAACGGTCCATCGACATCATAGCTTAAAAAATTGCCACTATAAAAACCAATGACCCAAGCGGTAATAAAGATGATTGCCATAATCCAATGCAACCATTGTGCTGTCCTTGTATAGTATTGTGATTTTTGTTGCATGACACAGATTCCAATTTAATTTAGTGCTTATAATATGGATTTTATTAAAAGAAATCAGTTCTAAAAACTCAACGTATTGTTTTAAATTTGCAACGCTTAAAGCAATAATTGTGAAATATTTATCCATTTAGCGTCTAATGAGGTGATTATTCAAATTTTTAGTTTAATCCAAGTGTTAGTTTAGGCAAAATAGCCTAGCTTTATCTCATAAAAAGGAAAAAATTGTGAAAAAACGCGTTGTCTTTCTTGCTTCAATCGCTTTAGCTCTAACGGCTTGCGCGACCAATGATCCAACAGGTGCTGCAGCAGCGTCAACAACTCAGCAGTTAGGTGGTGTTGCGCTTAAAATCGCGATAAATACGAAATGTACAACTGAACTGAATAATTTACCTGCTTGGAAGACTGCAACAAAAGTCATGACTGCAGACCAGAAAAACAATGTACAAAGTGAAATTTGTGGTTGTGTCAGTGAAAAGGCACCACAAAGTGTTAGCACTGTAGATTTAGCAACAGCTGCTTTAGATCCTCAAGCGCGTGCTACGATTGTTTCAAATGTCGTGACAAAAACAATTAATGCATGTGTTGCAGAAGCGATGAGATAGTTGCATTAAAGCATCAAAGACATATGAATTTATTGATACAGTTTTTTGTATATTGATAAATTCATGGTCTTAGGACTGATGCTCTTTTCTTTAAATGGCGTCTTTCACGCTAAGCAAAATATTCTAAATTTTGATCAGTCGATTGAAGTTATGTAGAAAGAAAAGGGCTTTCGATCTGTCATCATCTCAAGATGATGATGTATGAACTCAGATAAAACCTGTTGAGCTTCTTTTAGGATAGGAAAGAAAATGTTAGTTGCTGGTGTAGATGAAGCAGGACGAGGTCCATTGGTTGGCTCTGTGGTTGCAGCTGCAGTTATTTTAGATCCAAACAATCCAATTCAAGGGTTAAATGATTCTAAAAAATTAACTGAAAAAAAACGTGAAAAGTTATTCATTGAGATTCAGGAAAAAGCGATTGCTTGGGCAATTGCTGAAGCAACACATCAAGAAATTGATGAGCTGAATATCTTGCAAGCTGCATTATTGGCGATGCGACGTGCTGTAGAGGCACTTAAAACGCGACCAGAACATGTGCTTGTAGATGGCAATAAAGTTCCTAAAGGCTTAAGCATGAGCTGTGATGCGGTCGTAGGCGGGGATGCTTTACATGCTGAGATCAGTGCGGCAAGTATTTTAGCCAAAGTAACGCGTGATCATGAAATGGTTGAGTTAGACAAGTTGTATCCGCAATTTGGTTTTGCTAAACATAAAGGTTATCCAACCAAAGCACACTTTGACGCCATCGCTGAACATGGGGTGATTGATCAACATCGCCGTAGCTATTCGCCAGTCAAAAAAGCACTGGGTCTTGAATAAAACGGATGATGTTTTTTACTGATCAATAAAAATTTAAAGCGGCTTAAAAGCCGCTTTAGTTTCCAAAACCACTATAATCTTAACGATTATAGGTGTTTTGCGAATTATCATCTTCAAAAGAAGGTTGATAATCTTGATCAATATGTTGCAAATGCTCGTGCATAGCACGCTCATGTTGAATACGTTGATAAATTTCTTCGCGATGTACAGAAACTTCTTTTGGGGCATTTACACCAATACGAACTTGGTTGCCTTTAACACCAAGCACAGTAACACTGACTTGATCCCCAATCATCAAAGTTTCTCCGACACGGCGGGTCAGAATCAGCATGTTTATCTCCTTGCTTAAACGCTAAACCTGCGATGAATTTCTAAAAACTAGAAAACACAACTTTAAATAGCACCGATAATTTTAACAGAATAATGTGACAAATTTTTCATTTTCACATTGCTCTATTGAAATTTCTCTAAAACCTCAAAAACTAATATAACAGAGCCACTATAGAAAACACTATAGTGGCTCTGATTTTTTCTTGGTCAAAACAGCGAATAAGTTGCTATATTTGATCAAAAATTATGCACGCGCACTCGATTCGCCATGTTCACGGTCTAAACCGAAGGCTGTATGGAGTGAACGAACTGCAAGTTCTAAGTAATTTTCTTCAATAATCACAGAAATTTTGATTTCAGAAGTCGAGATCATCAGGATATTAATCCCTTCATCTGCAAGTGCAGTAAACATTTTACTTGCAACACCTGCATGAGAACGCATACCAACGCCAACAATCGACACTTTAACAATGTCATCACGCGTAGCAACTTCACGCGCACCAATCGCTGTAGCCGTTTCTTCTAGGATTGCTTTGGCTTTTTTAAGTTCACTACGATTCACGGTAAAAGTGAAGTCAGTTGTGCCATCTTCTTCAACGTTTTGGATGATCATATCCACTTCAACGTTTGCAGCACCAATAGGCGATAAGATTTTAGACGCAATACCTGGTTCATCAGGTACACCTAAAATTGTTAATTTAGCTTCGTCACGGTTAAATGCGATACCAGAAATAATTGGCTGTTCCATATTGTCTTCCGCTTCAGTAGTGATTAGTGTTCCGACATTGTTTTTGAAATCTTCGTCGAATGCGCCATCATTGTCATTATCAAAACTTGATAATACGCGTAAAGGCACTTGGTATTTTCCTGCAAATTCAACAGAACGAATCTGCAATACTTTAGAACCGAGAGATGCCATTTCAAGCATTTCTTCAAATGAAATACGATCAACTTTTTTCGCTTTAGGTGCAACACGAGGATCAGTGGTATAAACCCCATCCACATCTGTGTAAATCTGACATTCATCTGCTTTTAATGCCGCAGCAAGTGCAACACCAGAGGTATCAGAACCGCCACGGCCTAAAGTTGTTGTATTGCCATCAATGTCGAAACCTTGGAAGCCTGCAACAACAATGACACGACCTGCATCCAAATGATTTGTCATCACATCTGTATCAATAGATTCGATACGGGCTTTGGTAAACGCGCTGTCAGTTTTGATACCAACTTGACGACCTGTGAGTGACTTAGCTTCAACACCAATTGAATTGAGCGCCATTGCTAACATTGAAATCGTTACCTGTTCACCCGTAGACACCATTTGGTCTAGTTCACGAGGATCAGGGGTTTCGGTAATGGCTTTCGCTAAAGCCAATAAGCGGTTTGTTTCACCACTCATTGCGGATACAACCACTACAACCTTGTGGCCGTGGTCATGCCAACGCTTTACACGACGAGCAACATTTAAAATGCGCTCGGGAGTACCCATAGAAGTACCGCCATATTTTTGAACGATTAATGCCATAGTTGTTCCATATAAGCCATGACCCTAATCGGCATTAGGGTCAGTTACACAAAAGGTGAAGTATTATTTTTGAGCAAGCCAAGCAGTTAAATCTGCCATCACTTGTTCAAACTTCTCGTTTAGTGGCGCGCCACCTTGTGCTAAGTCAGGTTTACCACCACCTTTACCACCAAGCTCAGTTGCTAAGTGTTTGATGATGTCACCCGCTTTTAGATTTGCAGTGAAATCTTTAGCTACAGATGCGATAAGACTAACTTTGTCACCTTCTACAGCCGCAAGCACAATCACTGCATTATCTAATTTTGATTTGACACTGTCATGAAGATGACGAACAGACTTCGCATCTTGTCCTTGAACTGTGGCAATAAGTGTTTGGCGACCCGCAATTTCCGTCACTTGACTGATTAAATCAGAGGCTTGGAAATTCGCCAATTTTTGATTCAATTGCTCAATTTGTTTTTGCAATTGATGTGCTGTTTCTAGCGTTGATTGAACTTTTTCAACAGTTTGATCTTTCTGTGCTTTTAATAAATCGTTGATATGCAAAATGTCTGCATCAAATTTTTGAACGATTTCAAGCGCTTTGGTACCTGTAACAGCTTCAATACGACGAACACCTGCTGCAACACCACTTTCAGAGGTGATTTTAAACAGACCAATATCGCCAGTACGTTTTACATGGATACCACCACAAAGTTCGATAGAGAAATTTTTCTCATCTTGGATTGAACCCATAGAAAGTACACGAACTTCATCACCATATTTTTCACCGAACAACATCATTGCGCCTTTTTCTTTTGCAGCATCAATGTCTAAAAGTTCAGTAGAAACTGCGGTGTTTGCAATCACTTCACGGTTTACAATACGTTCAACCTGTTGAATTTGTTCAAATGTCACCGGTTGGTCATTGGCAAAGTCAAAACGTAAAATGTCAGAAGCGACCAAAGAACCTTTTTGTTGTACGTGCTCGCCCAATACTTGACGTAGAGCAGCATGTAAAAGGTGAGTTGCAGAGTGGTTGCGTGCAGTTGCTTCACGAAGATCTGCTTTTACAATTGCTTCAACATTTTGAGTCGCTTTTAGGCTTCCCATTGTCACGATACCTTGATGGACAAAAGCGCCACCAGATTTTTTAGTATCTTGAACTTCAAAAATACCAGTATCGTTTTTGAACAGACCTGTATCACCAATCTGACCACCACTTTCTGCATAGAACGGTGTTTGGTTCAATACGATTAGTGCTTCATCGCCTTCA
Source organism: Acinetobacter sp. RIT698 (assembly GCF_009668065.1). Taxonomy (NCBI): domain Bacteria; kingdom Pseudomonadati; phylum Pseudomonadota; class Gammaproteobacteria; order Moraxellales; family Moraxellaceae; genus Acinetobacter; species Acinetobacter sp. RIT698. Next base: position 56,413 of record NZ_WJYH01000017.1, on the reverse strand, counting down.
ACGACTTCATCAACTTGTACGCTATCTTTATAGATCGCAATTATTTGACCTTGACCTTGAGTTGCTTCATAGCCATCAAATTGAGTTTCGCTATCTACTTTCACAATGCTGTTATAGTCAACAGCAAACTTGCCTGCATCACGTGCACGTTGACGTTGTGCAGCCATTTCAACTTCAAAACCAGCTTCGTCAATTTCCAGTTCGCGTTCACGTGCGATATCTGCGGTTAAATCAGCAGGGAAGCCATAAGTGTCGTAAAGTTTAAAGACGGTTTCACCTGGAATGGTTTTACCTTTGAGGTTGGCTAATTCACCTTCAAGCAGTTTTAAACCTTGTTCAAGCGTTTTGGCAAACAATTCTTCTTCACGAATCAAAGCTGCTTCAATCACATTACGACGTTGTTCAAGCTCAGGATAAGCAGTGCCCATAGCATCGATTAATGGTTGTAACATTTTGTAGAAGAATGTACCCGTTGCGCCCATTTTATTACCATGACGTACTGCACGACGGATAATACGACGCAATACATAACCACGACCTTCATTTGAAGGGTTAACGCCATCTGCAATCAGGAAGCAGCATGAGCGTGCATGGTCTGCGACCACTTTAAGTGAAGCAGGGTATTCAATAGGTTTATTGTTTGCTTGTGCAGTTGCAACCGCTTCAGATGTATCAACACCAATAATTTCAGCAGCAGACTTTAATAGGTCTTGGAACAGGTCAATTTCATAGTTTGAATTGACATGTTGTAAAACAGCAGAAATACGTTCCAAGCCCATGCCTGTATCTACAGATGGTGCAGGAAGATTATGCAGTACGCCATCAGCAGTACGGTTAAACTGCATGAAAACGTTGTTCCAGATTTCAATAAAACGGTCGCCATCTTCTTCTGGTGTGCCTGGTAAGCCACCCCAAATATGATCACCGTGGTCAAAGAAAATTTCAGAACAAGGACCACATGGGCCAGTATCACCCATTGCCCAGAAGTTATCAGAAGCGTATTTTTCGCCTTTATTGTCACCAATACGGATAATACGATCTGCAGCTAAGCCAATTTCTTTGTTCCAAATGTCAAACGCTTCATCATCTGTATGATAAACAGTGGCATATAATTTATCTTTAGGTAGTGCTAACCATTCTTCACCAGTAAGGAAATCCCAAGCAAAACGAATCGCGTCACGCTTAAAATAATCACCAAAAGAGAAGTTACCTAACATTTCAAAGAATGTATGGTGACGTGCTGTATAACCGACATTATCTAAGTCGTTGTGCTTACCGCCTGCACGGACACATTTTTGCGACGTCGTTGCACGAACATAGTCACGTTTTTCTAATCCAAGGAAACAGTCTTTAAACTGGTTCATCCCTGCGTTGGTAAAAAGCAGAGTAGGGTCATTGGCAGGTACAAGTGAACTTGACGCGACACGTGTATGTCCTTGCGATTCAAAGTAGCGCAAAAATGCTTCACGTATTTCAGCAGTTGTCATAAAACGAGTACTCACAACCAAGTCACTCCTTAATTTTCGTATTGGCTAAAAGTGTGTTGCTGAGTCTGATTTTGGCGCTCAGTCACCACACGGGCTTATTTTTAAAAACGCCAAAGTATAACGGAAAATGTAGTGTCCACCAATGATTTTAAGGTGAATTATTGGTATTTCTATACATTTTCAACTTTCGTCTGGGGTAAATTTTGGTTGTATAAATTTAAAACATAGCCACATTGCCATTATCGGATTTAAGCTTGCTTAAAAAGGATCAATACTTAAAAAGTTATGATGCTGAAATTTATATACTTGACCATTAAATTTAAGCGTTTGTTGTTGCTTATATTGTTTTTTCACAGAAGTGCAGGTTTTATAGTTGGTTTTGGTCTGGTTTTTGGTTTCTTTTAAAATCATGTCCTGTAAGCCATGTGTCGTTTTATTTGATAAAATGAGAATACTTCTGACCTCTGAATTACTATTCTCTGGACAGTTTCCAATTCGTTCATCGCCGCTATCATTCATACTGATACCGCCAATTTCTTTGATGGGTTGTCTAGGATTAACTTTAAATAAAGTTAAATTACTGTGACTATAAGTGAAACCACCTTGATGCGACGATGAAGTCTCTAAGCCGACCACATCTGTATTCGGCAAGGTTGAAAATCTAGTGCTGTGGAGTTTTGCTCCATCATAATGATCTGCATCTGAGTAAAAAGTTTCTGGTGCTTTATACTTTTGCAGAATTTTATGCTGAGAAGAGTCAATTAAGTATAAATTTAGATCATGTTCCATTTCATCATAAGATTTATAAGCAATCGGTTGGCTAATGGCAATCAACTGAATTTTTTGTTGATTGTCTAAATGGATACAGCTTTGATATGTTTTGGCTTCAGTATTGGCAAAACGTGGGTTGGTTAGTTTAAATTTTTGAATTAAAGAATCTTGTAATTGTTCTGAGCAAGTTTGATAAGGTGCTGCAAAACTATTTCCAGCAATCAAAAGCAGTGCAGTGTTGAATACAATTTGTAATCTTTTCATGATCTAACCTTTTTAATTGCAAAATTTAATCAAATTCCAAAGTCTAAAAAATTAAGATGTTCAAAACGATATTTTTTCCCATCAAATTTCATGATATGACGTTGCTTTTTGACAATACGGTGGGTACTACAGTTTTTTTCGTTAAGTGTTATACGCTCTGTTTTTTCCGTTAATTGAATATCTGCTAAACCATGACTGTTCTGTTTTAAGGGGTGAAGTAAAATTTGAGTCTCAGTTTGTGCATTATTTTCACATAGAGACGGTCTTTCGCCAGCTGAGTAATTCGTCATAAATTTATCTAAAACCAATTGCATTTGTTGATTGCTGATTTTGAATAACTTTATTTCACTTATTGTATAGTCAATTCTACCTAAATGCCCATAGGTTAAGGCCAATCCAATAACATGAGTATGGGGAGTTTTAGAGTAAGGATTGATATCAAATTTTAAATTTTCAAACTGATGGTTATCTGAAGAAATCTTCATGGGATAATGATAGTGATTTAGAATTTTTTCAGATGCGTTGTCAATCAAATAAAGATTTAAGTCGTAATCTGCATACCCAGACGGCATATGAAGTGGTTGACTAATTGCGATCAATTGCCGATTTTGATCCAGCTTTATACAGCGCTCAAATGTTGGATAGCGTGTATCTCTCTGTTCAGGGGAAATCAATTTAAGTTTATCAATCAATTGCAGAGTCTGTGTTTCGCTGCATCGTGAATAATTATTTTGAATATTCTTCTGTTGGGCATAACTGAAAGGAAGAAATATAAAAATACATATCGCAATACAGCAAAAATAAAATAGGCGCCGCATAAATGTCATTGTGAGCAAAGATGAATACATTTTTTTATCCAATGATGTTTTAAATTCTATTGTTTTCGAATTTTTTCTTGCTAAAGTCAGCTATATATTAACAGTAGTGATCATAAATCTTATACCATATAACTGATTATGGTAATTTGGCTGTAAAAGGACATCTGATGCAACGTGTGGCAATAAACGGATTCGGGCGAATTGGACGGAATGTATTACGCGCTTGGTTTGAAAATCCGAAAAACTTCCATTTTGAAATTGTTGCCATTAATGATATTGCAGATGTTGAAACGCTGGTTCATTTATTTAAATACGATACTACACATGGTCGCTTTGACGGTGCGGTGAATATCGTACAAGAACATGGACAGCTTTATATGTCGATTGACGCACGGCAAATTAAACAGAAAGTTCAAATTTTAAGACAAGCCAATCCTGAATTATTGCCTTGGGAAGCGCTTAACATTGATGTCGTTTTAGAATGTACAGGGTTGTTTCGTTCAAGAGCCGCTGCAACACAACATATAACAGCAGGTGCTAAACGCGTCATTATCGGTGCAGCACCTTTTGATACTGTTGATGCTGCCATTGTTTATGGGGTAAATCATCATGATGTTAAACCCAGTGATCAAATTATTTCAGGTGTGTCATGTACCACACAGGCTTTAGTCCCTTTGGTCAAAATTATTGATGATGCATTTGGAATTGATAGCGCATTAATGACTGAAATCCATGCGGTCACAGCAGATCAATCTGTACTGGATCATGCACATCGAGATTTACGCCGCGCACGTGCCTCAGGACAAAATATTATTCCAACAACATCTTCTGCTTTGGGTGCATTAAAACAAGTCATGCCCAAAATGGAAAACCGTATTGATGGTTTTTCAATCCGTGTACCCACAATTAATGTTGCCGCCATTGATTTAACATTTATTGCTAAAGCGCCTGTAACAGCTCATTTAATTAACCAAACCTTAATTCAAGCAGCAAAATATGATTATGCTGAAATTATGTCTGTTACAGATGAGCAATTGGTTTCAAGTGATTTTAATCATTCACCTTATTCACTGATTGTTGATCTGAATCAAACCATGGTCGTGGGGCAACAGGCGAAAGTGTTTGCTTGGTATGATAACGAATGGGGCTATGCAAATCGCTTGTTAGATTTGTGTGAATCATTTTATTAATCTAATATTTATCACTTAAAAATAACTTTAATGACTTGAGTTTAATCAAGACGAAGATTGACGTGTTTTGTTGGGGGAATGATGTTTTTTATATATTTGGTTATTGTGATTCTTTATCTGGCCATGATGTTTGTGATTTGGCAAATGGGAAAGTTAAAGAAAGAAAACCTTGAATGGCTTAAGCATGTGCAGAATCATGAGCAACAGATCCATGCACAAGAGCAACATCTCAAACAGACCTTACAAATTATGCAAGATTTGGCTAAAAAAATGCATGTACAGCAGGAAGTTTTAGACAATACCTCAACACGTTTGACTCAAGTTGAGTTTCAAAACGGTGAATTAATTAAAATATTACAGCAAAATTCAAAACCTTAATTGAGGTTTTGAATTGCATCAAGTCAAGAGTGACAGGCTATTGAGAACGTTTAAAGCATAAAGTATCTCAAAATCCCTGTTGCAATGATGCTGATCAGTACAGTGGGTAATAATGAAAAATAACAAGCTGCGAACAGTGTGATGATAATTGCAATCAAGTTGGCTGGTTGATCCGTAACAAAGTAGGGTGCAATCACTGATATCAAAACACAGCCGGGGATAACCTGTAAAATTCGCGTGGTTCTTTTGCTGAGGTGTTTATTTTTTAACAGTAAATAACCTAAGATTCGAGTTAAGTAGGTTGTTAATCCCACACAAACAATGGCGATGAATGTCGTCATATGAATCATTCTTCATCTCCAATCAGTAAAAAAGCAGCGATAATTCCTGAAATAGAACCAATCAATACATACCAGCCTTTAGGTAGATAATAATAGGCCAGTGCGGCCGCGATCAGACTTATCAGCCAAGGCAGTGCGGGTTTAAAGCCTTTCCACATTCCGCGTAAAAGCACCAGAAAAACTGCGGGGAATGCCATGTCAAAACCAAACTTTGTGACATCACCAAGGAAAGAACCAATGCCGACTCCCATCGTGGTAAAAACCACCCACATAACATATAACGCAAAACAAAGGCCGATATAAAAAAACACACTAAATCCTGCATAGGGATTGCGAGGGTTTTGTTTGTGTGAATCCGTAATGCTAAGGGCCCAACTCTCATCACACATAAAAAATAATAATGGAAGGGCTTTACGATTGGGCAAATGTCGAATATAGGGTGCTAAACTTGCACCCATTAAAATATGGCGGCTGTTGACCAGAAAAGTGATCAGAATTAAAAACAACAATTGAGGTGGCTGCGTCCAGACTTCAATAATGGCGAACTCAGAACCACCAGCAAAATTGAGTCCTGTTAACAATGGAACTTCTAAGGTAGAAAATCCTTTTTGTGCTGCTTGTGTTCCTAAAACCAGTGCAAAAGGGATAATACCCAGTAGCATTGGAATAGAGGTTTTAAGCCCACGTACAAACTCTCTAAATTCAATTGAATAGGTCAGTTCAGTCGTAGTGTTCTTAAAACTTAACATGAGTCGCTCAATGGTCGCTAAAACAAGGTGATTTTTATTTTATGCCAAATGATTCGCTATATTTCGCTAAACTTGCTGCCTTTAAAATAATTTTTGCAATATTATTGCTGGAATATGTTATTTTTTGGTTTTATCTACTAGAAATAATTTTATGAAATTGGATCAGATAGATCGGCGTATTTTGTGTGCATTACAACGTAATGGAAAACTACAAAATAATGAATTGGCAGATCAGATAGGTTTATCCGCTTCACCTTGTTTAAGACGAGTAAAGCAACTGGAGGATGAGGGGATCATTGACCAATATGTTGCATTGGTCAATCCACACAAAGTAGATCTTAGTTTGACAGTCTTTGCACGAATTTGGTTAAAGAGTCAGGATGAACAAGCGGTCAATCGATTTATCGAAAGCATTATGAATATTTCTGAAATTGTTGAATGTCAACTTATGGCAGGAGATTGTGATTTTTTCTTACGTATTGTGGTTTCTGATTTAGAGGCATATCGTAAATTTCAAATTAATCATTTAAATAAAATTCCAGGGATCCAGAATGTCAAAACTGAAATCCCTTTACAGAAGATTAAACAGACCACAGCCTTACCGCTGGATTAGTTTTTTTGATTCGCTTTCGAATAACTTTAAATATTTTATCGGCACTTGTTCAGTCAACCAAACCCCATTTTCAGCACAATAAAATTGGAAACCATCTTGATGCATCTGTTTGGTGTCTAAGATGAAAATGATGACTTTGCCATGTCGTTGTCCCACTTTCTGGGCTGTGACTAAATCAGCAGATAAATGTACGTGATGACGTTCACCTGAAATTAAGCCTTTTTCTAAAATACTGTCGACAAAGCGAGTTGCTGTTCCATGAAAAAGTGTATCGGGTGGCGTAATAGCAACATACTCACGTTGAACCTGAGCACTAGAGTGACCTTGTACTGCGCGGATTTTGTTTTGATCAGGTGAAAGTTGGAAGCGTTTTTTATCACTGCTTTCAACGACCTCAATCAACTCTACGAGTTTAAGTGGTCTTCTGTGTTTGATCATTTGCTGTAAAAGGATGTGTACATCCGTCCAGCCTTCAGAATCGAGTTGGATTGCAATGGTTTCTGGTTGATGTCGAAGTACTAAACTTAGAAATTTACTATGTTCGCGTAATGTTTTTTCTGAAGATTTCATTTGTTATTCTTACATGATATGGATTTGGATATAAAATTAAGGCTGAGTTTCAATTGCTCTTACGACACTATCTACTGAATATTGTCCCCATTCAGAGAGTTGCTCGATAAATAGATTGATTACATGACTATCAAAATGAGCAACCAGCATATAGCAAGCGGAACCACAGACTTTATAGCAACTTTCAATTGACTCAAATTGAGCGATAAATGCTTCAAACTGTTCAAATTCATTAGTCTGCATCATCACACGTATAAATTGTGTTGATTGGTGCTGTAGCGTAATCGTATATTTCTGAATTGTGCCTTCATCTTGCATTCGAGCAATGCGACTTCCTACAGCTTGGCCTGTACGGTGTACTAATTTTCCGATCTCTTTATTGCTTAACCGAGAATCAGTTTTTAGTATTTTTAAAATTTTGAGGTCAATTGGGTCATTTGGCAACATAGTGAATTGAACAAATTTTCAGTTTGAAAGTTTCTAATCTATTATTCTTTCATGAGTGACTGCAAATCGCCAGTTGTTTTGATTAATCTTATAAAAACATCAACACAAGGGTTAGGAAAACACCATGAGCCAAACTGCATTATTAGTAATAGATGTCCAAAACGATTATTTTCCTCAAGGGAAGATGGAGTTGTTCTGTGCGGAACAGGCTTTAAAACACATCAATCGATTAGAAGATCTGTTTATAAAGCGTGAGCAGCCGATTATTTATATTCAGCATATTGCCAATCAACCCAATGCTACATTTTTTGAAGCAGGAACGCAGGGTGTAGCACTACATTCGGGTTTACGTGTTAAGACCGATTCAATTGTGATTGAAAAACATTATCCCAATAGCTTTTTTCAAACCACTTTAAAAGCAGAATTAGAGCGACTGAATGTTGATAAATTAGTGATTAGTGGCATGATGACGCATATGTGTGTTGATGCGACGTCACGTGCAGCGGCAGAATTTGCTTATCAACCGACGATCATTTCAGACGCTACAGCGACGCGTCAATTGAGCTATTCAGACAGAACAGTTGAAGCAGAAGATGTACAAACAGCCTGTTTGTCAGCCTTTCAAATGTTTTCACAAGTGGTCAGTATTGAGGACTATTTAAAATAGCTGAAAGAGTCAAAATAATAGGGAAGTACAGCGATTCGATTTTGTACTTCCCTTTAAATCTGAATGAAAATTTATTCTTGGTTTAAGAAACCTTCTTTGATTTTTTCAGGTAAACCTGTATGCCACCATGTATAAATGGAGGATTTTATTTCTTCATCTTGTTCAGGATCATTGAAAGGTTCATCATCTTCGCGAATCAATTCATCGTCTTCAAATTTAAACCAGAATTCCCACGGGTCATTCATCCCCACAACCCCAAGCCAGTGTGTGAATTTCAGGGAGTAATGCTTTTAAGAAAAGTAAGATTGCTTCGATAAACTCATCGCCTGAAGAACCATGCACAAAATGGGCAACTGAATAGCCTGCAATAGCGTGTAATGATTCAGGACCCAAATCAAACTCAATATTGTCAACTGCATTTAAAAGATCTTCTGCAAGTTCTTGCCCCAATTGTGAATTGAGCTCAACTGCAACAGCAATAAATTTGTCTTGTTCACCGCGATGCTCTTGAAATAAACGGCCTATCTTTTGCATGATTTCCGTATTTGGATGCGTGTAATATAAGTTGCTATGTAGTTCCATACTTCCCCAGTTTTTAGTATTTCAGTTGCTTTAAATAGATGCTGTTTTTCTAAACGAATAAATTATATTTTCAACAACGCAAATAGCAATCAACACTGGTGTGAAAAGTTAAATAAATACAAAGAATTGAAGTGGGATAATGTGTAATAGATGGTTTTTTGTCTAAATTATGCATAAGTGGTCAAATTATCTAGGCATCAAAAGTTATTTTATTAATGCATGGCGCAGATGATCGTGCTAAAATAAGAGAAATCGGGTGTGTTCCCGATTTTTTTATGCGGATTACTTCCGCGCTGACAGGATTTAGGTTTACAACATGCCCATTTCAGAGACATGGTTATTACCTGATGGTGTAGCTGATGTATTACCAGAGCAAGCGCAAGTAATTGAAAAATTGCGCCGTGAAGCTTTAGATTTCCTCGCATCACGAGGTTATCAGCTGGTGTATACGCCATTCATCGAATACATCGAATCTCTTTCTTCTCTCTCCGAATCGAATCAAGATTTAGACTTAGCCACTTTTAAAGTCATCGACCAACTTTCAGGTCGTTTACTTGGTGTGCGTGCCGATATGACACCACAAGTGGCTCGTATTGATGCCCATGTACATCAAGTACAAGGTGTGGCGCGTTACTGCTATGCAGGGACTGTACTTCATACTAAACCACAAGGTTTTAATACCACGCGTGCACCACTTCAGTTAGGTGCAGAGTTATTTGGTTCAGACAGTATTGACGCAGACGTTGAAATGATCGACGTGATGCTCAATCTGATTAATACCGCAGGTTTAGCTGATGGTATCCATCTTGATTTAGGGCATGTAGGACTGTTTAGAAGTCTGGTAAAACATGTGGGTTTAAACAAATCAATAGAAAGCCATTTATCTGATTTGTATCAGCGCAAAGCACTACCAGAACTTGCTGAATTCACTCAAGATTTAGAATTTGGTTCTGATTTTTATGCTTTAGGTCGTTATGCAAGTGATCTGGATGCATTGCAAGCGAATATTAGCGCAGAAATTTTTGCTGATGAAGCATTTAAAAATGCTTTTGAGGTACTTAAAACAACATATACAGAAATTCAAGCACGTTGGCCAAAACTCAATATCGGTATCGATGTTGTAGAGCTTCGTTCATACCATTATCACACTGGGTTAATGTATGCCGTGTATGCACCAAATCGTGCTGCACCGTTGGCACAAGGTGGTCGTTATGATGGTATTGGTGAACACTTTGGACGCGCGCGTCCTGCAACAGGCTTTTCTTGTGACTTGTATTCCTTAAGTGCGGGTCAACGTCAACAGATTGGAAAAGTAGTTGCACCGAAAGGTACCGAATCCACTTTGCTGGATGCGATTGCCGTAGCACGTCAACAAGGTTTAAGTGTAATTCAGTTATTGGGTAATGACGATTTAAACTCAGTTCCAAATGCAACCCACCAGATGGTGAATGTTGCAGGTGAGTGGAAAATCGAAACAATTTAAGTATCAGATTGAATGTTCATGTCATTCGATTTGGTTTTCTATTTTAACAGCATGATGTAATGAGGCTATTATGGGCAAAAGTGTTGTGGTACTCGGTACCCAATGGGGCGACGAAGGTAAAGGTAAAATCGTTGACCTGCTCACAGATCAAGCAGCTGCGGTAGTACGTTATCAAGGCGGACATAACGCAGGGCATACGCTCGTCGTTGGTGGTAAGAAAACAGTTCTTCACCTCATTCCATCAGGTATTTTACGTGAAAACGTACTTTGCTTAATTGGCAATGGTGTTGTACTTTCACCTGAAGCATTGATCAAAGAGATGGATATTCTTGAGAAAGAAGGCGTACCCGTTCGTGAACGTCTGCGTATTTCTCCAAACTGTCCGTTGATTCTTCCTCACCATATTGCACTTGATCAAGCGCGTGAGAAAAAACGTGGTAATGCCAAAATCGGTACAACGGGTCGTGGTATTGGTCCTGCTTATGAAGATAAAGTTGCTCGTCGTGCGATCCGTGTTGCGGATTTAGTACGTGGTGGTGAACATCTTAAAGCACAGCTTGAAGAGCTTCTTGAATACCATAACTTCCAATTGACTCAATTCTTCGGTGTTGAAGCAGTTAAAGTTGAAGATGTATTGGCACTTTGTGATCAATGGCGCGAAGTGGTTAAGCCATTAGTTTTAGATGTGATTACAACATTGCATGACTATCGTAAAGATGGTGCAAACATCATGTTTGAAGGTGCGCAAGGCTCACTTCTTGATGTCGATCATGGTACATATCCATATGTAACTTCATCGAACACTACCGCTGGTGGGGTAAGTTCTGGTTCAGGTCTTGGCCCATTGCATCTTGACTATGTTTTGGGAATCACCAAAGCCTATACAACTCGTGTGGGTGCAGGTCCATTCCCAACTGAGCTTGTTTATGATGCTGCCAATGATGTTGGTGATGCAGTTGGTAAACATTTGGGTACAGTAGGTTCAGAGTTCGGTGCGTCGACTGGTCGTCAGCGTCGTTGTGGTTGGTTTGATGCTGAAATCTTACGTCGTTCTGTAGATGTAAACTCATTATCAGGTATTTGCTTAACTAAACTTGATGTTTTAGATGGTTTGGAAGAAGTAAAAATCTGTATCGGTTATGAAGCTGCAGATTCAGGCTGTGTAGGTTCTACAGATGCGCTTGCATTTGAAACATTAAAACCAATTTATGAAACTATGCCTGGTTGGTCTGAGTCTACGTTTGGTGCGAAATCATTGGATCAATTGCCACAAAACGCAATTAACTATGTAAAACGTATTGAACAGTTGATTGAATGTCCTATCGACATCATTTCAACAGGTCCAGATCGTGATGAAACAATTGTGATGCGTCATCCATTTGATGCTTAATTGATTCAATCTTTAAAAAAAGCTCCTACGGGAGCTTTTTTATTGTTGTTATTTTTAGGTGTTTTAAATAAAGTGTGATTATATTTTGATTTTTTTTGTAAAATACAACATAATTCAGCCGCTAAGAGCTGAGCTTCGTTTTGAAGCTTGCAATAAGATCTATGAAATTTGGTGAAAATAATGATTAACAAGAAACTATTACTTGGCTTAGGGTTGGCTATAGGCTTAACAGGGTGTACGACTGTTGCTGAATTAACGGGTAATGATTCTGCGACTTTAAACCTCAATGCAGCAGCAGATTATAAACTTCTTGTTGAAGATGCAAAGGCACAAAAAGCACTTGATACAACATCTGCAACATATAAACGAGTCAATGCTGTTTTCTTAAAGATGAAACCTTTTGCTGATCAAGCAAATCAAACGGGTCAAAAATTTGACTGGCAATTGAGCGTACTTAAATCCAATGAACTCAATGCATTTGTCATGCCTGGCGGTAAGGTTGTGTTCTTTACAGGTATCGTCAATCAATTGAAACTGACTGATGCTGAAATTGCTGCCATTATGGGACATGAAATGACCCATGCCTTAGAAGAGCATTCTAAACGTGGTGCTGGCGCAACTGCGATTACAGATTTTGCTGTGAAAATGGGCAAAACTTATGCAGGCGATAAATTGGGCTCAGTCGGAACTCAAGCTTTAGATATCGGAAGTAAATATGGTGTAGGTTTGCCATATTCACGTAGTTTAGAGTCGTCTGCTGACCGTGGTGGATTAATGCTTATGGCGAAAGCTGGCTATAATCCTGAAGCAGCAATCAGCGTTTGGCAAAAAATGAACAAGATTGATGGTGGTAGTAATAATGGGGTACAGAAGTTCACTTCAACGCACCCATCAAATAACGACCGTATTTCAGATTTAAACAAAAACATGGTTGAAGCAAAGCAAATCTATCAATCTGTGATTAAAAAGTAATTTGATCGCAGAACGCTAAGCCCGATGTAAATCGGGCTTTTTATTTACAGCTAAAAAAGACTAAAGTCGATATCAATTAGACTAGGTTTTCAAGCTTAGCTTGTTAAAATGTATTTTTAGACACACATTGAGTTTGTAGGATGCAAAAGAATATATCGAGTACGATATTTTATTCTCTGATTTTCGCAATGGGCGGTGCTCCAACGATCGCAATGCTGATTATTCAGGCACAAACCAATGATCTGAATATCATCAATAATGCATTGCTTGGTTTGAGTGTGATGGTTGCATGTGTACTGGTTCCTATTATTTTGATCCAGAATGCATTTTTGTTTATCAAAAGAAATGATCAACATTTAGAACAAAAGATTATTCCATTGAAAAACATATATTTGACCCTGAATGTAATTTGTCTCATATATTGGTTGGCGATTCAATTTTTGTGATATTTCACTTACATAATTAATATGAATTAATGGATTTTATTGATTTATCCTTATGTAACATTTGCATATAATCCACAATGCTTTTATTTGTTCTCCATGGAGTTGATTATAATGAACAATAAATTAATGCTTAGTCTTTGTGCGGCGACTGCCATTTCAATTTCAGGGTGCTCAACTATCGCAGATATGGCAGGTGCTGATTCTGCAACGCTTAATTTAAATGCAACACAAGGCTTTAATAAAACAGTGCAAGAAGCACGTTTGAATAAGACTTTAGATACAACTTCTGCAACTTATAAAAAAGTAAATGCAGCATTTATTCGATTAAAACCTTTTGCTGATCAAATGAACCAAACGGGTCAAAGATTTGATTGGCAATTGGCGGTACTTAAGTCAGACGAAATCAATGCTTATGTTGCACCCGGTGGTAAAGTGGTTTTCTACACAGGGATTGTAAATCGACTTAATCTATCTGAAGCTGAAGTTGCTGCGGTGATGGGCCACGAAATGACCCATGCTTTAGAAGAGCACTCGAAACAAAAATTAGGCGCGCAAGCGTTGACCAATCTTGCAGTTGGTATTGGTAAATCTTATGCAGGCAGCCAAATTGGTGAATTAGGCAATGCAGCGCTCGATTTGGGAAGCCAAGTCGGGGTAGGCTTACCGTACTCACGTAGTTTAGAGAGTCGTGCGGATGAGGGTGGCTTAATGATGATGGCGAAAGCTGGCTATAATCCTCAAGCGGCAATTACCTTATGGGAAAAAATGGCGAAACAGGGTGGAGGAAAAGGTTCTGCATTACTGTCAACACATCCATCTGATGTTAACCGTATCAATGCAATGAAAAAGAATTTACCTGCTGCAATGGCAGTTTATACTGCACGAGGCGGAAGATAAGTTTTTTGATAAAACCTAACGAATAGAAAAGGATGCTTAAGCATCCTTTTCTATTTAAAACAACGTATAACAATAAGCGTTTCAAAAATAGCGCTTAAGGTGCAGGGTTTGGTTGTTGCTGATGAATCGCATCTATTTCCAATAAAATTTCTTCAGACAATTGAGTATCAAAGGCCTGAATATTCTCTTTTAGTTGGTCGAGCGTAGTCGCACCAATAATAGTACTACTCACAAAAAATTGTTGTTTAATAAATGCCAAAGCTAATTGGGTAAGGCTTAAACCATGTTTTTCTGCAAGCTGTGCGTATTGTTCAGTTGCCCAATCACTCTGTGGATTGCTATAGCGGCTAAAGCGTGAAAATAGCGTAATACGGCCTTTTTCAGGGCGTGCGCCGTTGCGATACTTTCCAGTTAAGTAACCAAAGGCCAAGGGTGAGTAAGCGAGTAAGCCAACGCCCTCGTGTTGTGCGATCTCAGACATCCCAATTTCATAAGTACGATTGAGTAGACTATAAGGATTTTGTACGCTCACTATTTTTTCTAAGCCCAATTGTTCAGCTAAATGTAAAAATTTTAAGGTACCCCAAGGTGTCTCATTGGATAAGCCAATATGACGAATACGTCCTTTTTTAACTTCTTTCGAGAGTGCTTCTAAGGTTTCAGCAAGCGATGTAATGTCTTGTGTACGTGCCGCAAGCTGATTGCTGTAGCCTAGCGTACCAAAGAAGTTAACAGGGCGTTGTGGCCAATGTAGTTGGTAAAGATCTATATAGTCTGTTTGTAAGCGCTTGAGCGAGCTATCAATAGCACTACTGATCTCTGCTTCTATAAACTTGGTATGCCCATCACGAATTTGACTGCCACCTTGTTGGGGGCCTGCAATTTTGGTGGCGATAATGAGTTTGTCACGCTGGCCGTTTTGAGCAATCCAATTCCCTATGATGCTTTCAGTCGATCCCTGTGTCTCTGGCTTAGGTGGTACTGGATACATTTCAGCAGTATCCCAGAAATGAATATTTTGATCGAGTGCATAAGCAAGTTGTTCAAATGCTTCATTCTGATTATTTTGTTCACCAAAGGTCATGGTGCCTAAACAAATTTCAGGGACCACAAGATCAGAATGCCCTAAACGATTTGACTTCATTTTATGTCCTTCAAAATTAATATTCAGTATCTTATGAGAATAATAACGTAATTTAAATTTGATAACTAAGTGAAAGAATATTTCTAATTATCAAAATAAGATAAAGTTATCTGATTTTTTTATAAAATGCTCATTTTTGCTTGGTCTTGTTTTATAGCATGGTCACGAGACCAGTTCACAGTAATTCTCTGTGTATTTATCGCAACATGAAAAAAGCAAACTCGGGAGTTTGCTTTTAAACTATATTTTAACTTTTGACAATATTTGATATTTATCCCATTCAACATAATTCTTTAAGGAATTAAATTCTCAAATTTGTTCTCAAGCTTTATTCATCATCTGTGCTTAGTTCGTCTTCAGAAAAATTAGATTCTTCCAAAGATACATCAAATATAAGGATGGCTTTACCGTCGGTTTCGATCATGCCTTGTTCTTCAAGTGTTTTTAGAACACGACCAACCATTTCACGGGAACAACCCACGATACGACCAATTTCTTGGCGAGTAATGCGGATTTGACGGCCGTTTGGCAAGATCATCGCTTCAGGCTGTGCTGAAAGATCAATTAAACAACGTGCAATACGACCAGATACATCAATAAATGCAAGGTCAGTTACTTTGCGTGTTGTATTTTTTAAACGACGAACAAGTTGTGCAAATACGGCATAACTTAAGTCAGGATATTGTTTACTAATTTCGTGGAAATTGTCATATGAAATTTCAGCAATTTCACATACGTCACGGGTTCTTACTTCCGCAGTACGTTGTGGATTCTGCTCAAATAATCCCATTTCCCCAAAAAAGTCCCCAGGGTTCAAATATGCAACAACAATTTCACGTTCATCATCTTCACGTAAAATAATTGAAACTGAACCTTTTAAAATTAAATACAGTGATTTTGACTCTGAACCTGCATCAATAATCGTTGAGCGTTTTGGAAAACGATTGATGTGGGCTCTTTTGAGCAAAGCTTTGACTGACTCAGGTAGTTGACCAGGAGACAAAGCATCTGTACTAAGTTGTGCAAAATTAGAAGACATGCTTAAAAATTCCGAATTGGATAATAACTAGATCTGTTGATCTAAATTGAACTCGTCACGTAGAAGCAGTAGAGATGAAATTCCTTATCAACTCATTTTATGCTAGTGTACAGGTACCCCGTAAATTTATAGCTTTTTTTAGGTAGTTGCAATGCAAACTAGCGTTCATTGGTTAGAGAATGTTGCTTTCGAAGCAAAATCAGAAAGTGGTCATCAAATTGTGATGGATGGTTCTGCTGAATATGGTGGTGAAAACCGTGGACCACGTCCTATGGAACTCATATTAATGGGACTTGGTGGGTGTGCTTCATTCGATATTGTGACCATCTTAAAGAAATCTAGGCAAAATGTAACAAATGTTGTTTGTCAGCTCAAAGCGGATCGAGCAGACACGATTCCAGCTGTATTCACTAAGATACATTTACATTTTGTGGTGACAGGGCATGATGTAAAAGAGAAGCAAGTGGCTAAAGCTGTTGAATTATCAGCCGAAAAGTATTGCTCAGCAAGTAAAATGCTGTCCGATGGTGGTGTCGAAATCACCCATGATTTTGAAATTATTTCTGCTGAATAACTGACTTAATTTTAAAAAAGCCAATCAAAAGATTGGCTTTTTTTTAATGGGTTTTGACGACTTAAGTCGGTGACTTATCTGGTCAAAATTTAAAAAAATAAATTATTACAAAATGTGTATTTGTTCAAAAATAAGTATTTTTGAAACAAGCGTTCAAAGGTTTCTTCGCATTTTTCTTGCTAAATTAAGGTGATAAAAATAATTGTGGGTCAACTCTGGCATTATTTAAGCTCATTCCCCAGTGTAGATGTGGACCTGTTACTCGCCCTGTTTTACCCACCAATCCCAATAATTCACCTTGTTTCAAGATTTGCCCTTTTTCTACATTTATTTTACTGAGGTGGCAAAACATACTGATCAGACCTTGTCCATGATCGATCATGACGGTATTCCCATTAAAGAAATAATTACCTGTCGCAACCACTTTTCCCGCAGCTGGCGCAACAACTTTTTGTCCGATGGGGGCAGGGATATCTAAACCAGAATGTGGAGCACGCTCTTCACCATTAAAAAAGCGTTTACGACCAAATGAATTACTAAATTTTCCTGCTGTAGGTCTGATGAATTTTGGAAAGTCTTTCCATTGAGCAGGGCTAAAAGAGCTGTAAACACTGTTTTGTTCTTTCGCTTCTTGGCTATAACGATCAAGTTGTTCTTGATTTGGATTGACATAATCCTGATTTTTTACATTGAGGCGCTGCTCAGCATATTTAAATGGCTTCACTTCAATATTAATTGGGCCTGTAGAGCTTTGTAATTGCAATGTACCCAGTGGTACTGAAAGCGGAATACCAAAAACAATATGGTTTACTGAATTTTCACCATCCACGATCAAGACAGGTTTGTCTTGGTAAGTGACATTTAACACGGTTTTAGGAACAGGAATAACCGCTATGCCACCTGCACGACGTGAGTCTTGAGGTAAGGCAAAGGATTGAGTTGCTATAATTAAGCTAGATAGTAGGAAAAGTTTTTTGATTGAAGGCATAAATAACATACAAGGTTTAATTTTTTGTAGTATCTCGCTTTTTGATTCAGATGCTCAAGCATGTGATTGTTAAATTATAAGACAAGAAAGATGTATGTGATTTACTTTATGCGATTGGTCATAAACTTAATAAGCGAGATAATCAGAACAGAAGCGCCATAAAAGACTGTCGTTAATTTGAGTAAGTTATTAAATGTAATTAACAATTACATTAAATTTTTCTTAATAGTTAGTTTTATGTTTTAATCGCTATGTTCTTCATTCAATAACAATAATTGGACTAAGTATGACAAAACCTAAATTTTTACATGAATTACCAATTGAACAGTTAAAACAGATGTCTCAAGAAGACATAAAGCAAATAATAAAAGCAGAGCAGCTTTATTTTCGACATAGGTCCAAAAAGATCTATTACCTTGCGGTAAATGGGGCTAAAACCAAAAATGGTGGGTTAGTTAAAGCGAGTGCATTGGAAAGCCGAATTGGTGGAATGCCTATTGCTTTAGTTGGTGACGATGTCATTTATGCAGATGGGACAAATTCTAAAATCATTTCAGGTGCTGGCAAGGGGTGCCTTATAAATGGTCAGTCCGTTGCATTGGTGGGAAGCTACTTAGAGAATGGTGATGAGATTATAGATAGCCCTAACAACTCTGTAGCTATAAATATCTTTATCGGTGATAAGGCTCCTGAAGGCTTTTTGTGCCAAGAAGGTGTTAATCATGGCTAAAGGTTTTGCAATTCATAACTCTATGACAAATCATGGAGGCATCATTCAAGCAACTCAACAGCGAACATCCCAAATGGGAAATCTATTTCTATGTGCAGGGGATGGTCACTTTTGTCCTAAGTGTAAATGCTGGTCGACAATACAACCGAGTCATAACCATATTATTATGGACGGAAAACCAGTCGCTTACGTTGACGATCTATTAAGTTGTGGAGCTAAAATTTTACCTAAACAAGATCATGTTGTTGGAACAAGTCAAGGTTCTCTTTATATTCGTTCTTCAGGCTCAAAAGAGCCTTTACAAAATAGCTATGTAGATAAAGTAATCTCAACAAATTTTGGTTTGCAGTATCAATTATTAGATGAAACTACGAATGAACCTATCACAGAATTACCTTATAGAATAATAAGAGCTTCAGGTGAAGTTATTGAAGGCATCACGGATGCTGAAGGAAAAACACAAGCCATCAACTCAGGAAATGAAGAAGAACAGATACAATTCATTATCCCTGTCTTATCTGAAGCTATGGAAAGTTGGAAGTAAGCTATGAGCGATAGTATAGGGTTACCGAATGGTCAATTTCCTGAAGATGTAGAGCTATGTAAGTATAATTCTTTAACTTGTAACCCAATTTTAAAAGTTGATAATTATTACAAGGCAGCACCATATAATTTCTTTTTTGATAGTTGGTATTGGTCACAGGCCGAACTTACTAATAAACTTGAAGTTTTGTTAGCTGTACGTTTTGGACTAGAATATGATATTAATAAATTAGGTGATGGCATGCTTAGCAAGCTCTCATTTAATACTCAAATGTATATAAAATTCAGCCAGTACGTTAAAAAACATGCTCAAAAAGAAGCTTTACAGATTATTCATGAATTTGAAAAAACAGCATTTAGTCTAAAAGTGAAAACTGGCTTTTCACCTACAGATGTTATGCTTATTTTGGGAATCAAAAATGCCATGGATATTAAGCAAGTTCTCTTAGATACAAGGGCGTTGGCTCGTAATAATTATTGCCCTTTATATATTAATAGACAAACTTTTAATAGAATTTTTAAACAAGACTATCATGCAGGAATGGTCAAACAATTAACAGATGACAGAACCTATAGAGGGGAAGGTCCTCTCACCCCATTTCCACCAAATAGGTATTAAAATGAAAAAAAGAATAATTTTTATTTGCTTTATCTCTGTTAGTTTAAGTGCTTGTTCTAATGCTACTGAATTAGACAGTAAGGAATTAAAGCAATCATTTGAATCTTCAAGTGCTTATTTCTCTTTGGATACACCAATTTATAAGGTAATAGATAAAAAAATCAAGAGTGAAGTATCTGATGCTATTTATAATTCAGCATTAATGAAAGTGTCTATTTTAAAAGCTTATGAAGAACAAAGTCTTTTCAATGGAAAAATAGAAAATGATGCGTTGCCTAGCTTAATTTCCGACTATTGTTGGATAGGGAAGTTTGTATCTGATTATAGCAAGATTAGACCCACTACAAATCAGGAAGATTTAAAGACGCTTAAATGGCTGGAAGATAAGCGTATTAAATGGAAGGCTATCATTCAAAAGAATTATGCTGATCCAAGATTTGTTAGCTTGAAAGATTACTGTCCTTACTAACAGGTACTGCTTACATAATTTACTTTAAAGTTATGAGTAATATCGACTTAAAAATGATGCAAAAATAGGTTGATGAAAATAGTGGTAGATCAAACTGATTTAAACTAAATGGTGGCTTAATTTTTTTGTTGTAGTGTAGCGTTTTATCGAATTTAGGGGGTGTTTTTAGCCATTGGATAAATTATGTACCCTATTCAAAAATAGATCATATAATCTTCACCTCGAAAATCACATGCCTAATTAATTAAGCATGTGATTATGATCGATCAATAAAGTCTTTGAAAACTAAAACTTAAAAACTAAGCTTTAAAAGCTAAAGTTTAAAATTAGGATTTATAAGGTTTAGCACGGCGGAGTTGATGCAATACTGAAACCAATAAATCTATTTCCTCAGTGGTATTATAAAACGCAAGAGAAGGGCGTACCGTACGTTCAACACCGAAACGGCGTAAGATCGGTTGCGCACAATGATGCCCAGTACGCACGGCGATACCATATTGATTGAGTACTTTCCCGACCTCTTCCGTTTCATAGCCTGCCAGTGTAAAAGACATCACACTGGCTTTATTTAATGCAGTACCAATCAGGCGTAGTCCAGAAACGCTTTGTAGTGCATGTTGACCATATTCAAGCAAGTCATGTTCATAACGTGCAATGTTATGGATTCCAATACTTTCTACGTATTCTAAAGCAGCGCCTAAGCCAACAGCATCTGCAATATTCCCCGTACCTGCTTCAAATTTATTTGGTGCAGGTTGATAGACCACATTCTCAAACGTCACATCCTGAATCATATTTCCGCCGCCTTCCCATACAGGCATGCTATCAAGTAATTCAGACTTGGCATAAACAGCGCCAATACCCGTTGGGCCAAAAACTTTATGCCCAGAAAACACAAAGAAATCGGCATCTAAGGCAGTAACATTGGTGGGCATGTGCGAAACAGACTGAGCACCATCAATCAAAACTCGCACACCTGCTGCATGCGCCAATGCAATAATTTCTTGAGTAGGCGTTACAGTACCCAAGGCATTTGAAACCTGTGTAATCGAAACCAGTTTGGTTCTAGGATTGAGCAATTTTACAAACTCCTCAATCTGAATCTGACCAGTATCATCTACAGGAATTACACGGAGTTTTGCACCAGTTTCTTTACTGAGTTGGTACCAAGGCACAATATTGGCATGATGTTCAAGATGGGACACAATAATTTCGTCTCCCGCTTGAATATTCTGTTTACCCCACGATTTTGAGATTAAGTTGATGCCTTCTGTTGTACCTCGAACAAAGACGATATTTTTTGCTGAAGCGGCCCCAATAAAGCGAGCAACAACATCACGTGCATGCTCATAAGCATCACTGGCACGTGCTGCAAGTTCATGTGCTGCACGGTGAATATTCGAATTTTCATGTTGATAGAAATATGAAATTCGATCGATGACCGCCTGAGGTTTATGGGTGGTGGCTGCATTATCCAACCAAACTAATTGCTTACCATTTACACGCTCTTGTAGGATGGGAAAATCCCGACGGATTTGCAAAATATCAATGGGTTGATAGTTCTGAGCATTCGCTGGTATTTGCACATCTGAATGCGGACGAACAGCTTCAATGGTGGGTGATTGAAGAAAATAATAACCAGACGCTGCTGTTGCAGGTTTGTCATTACGATCTTGTAATACACTTTTTAATTGCTGATCATCTGTCACATGATAATCATCAAACGCATATGGATTTTTAAGCACATCAGTTTGAGCCGCATTGGTATTGACTGTTTGGGCGCTGGTAACTTCAGGGTGAGGCAGATCCAAAAAGTAATAACTCGATTGAGCTTGATGTGGCGCAGTGGTTGTTAGGTTTGATGGTGCAGTCTGTTGTGTGATTTGTGTAGGATTCAAAGACAAATCTAGCTTTTGTCCGACAGCAAATGGATCAGGAGTATTTGCACCACCAACAATGGGCGAAGAAGATAGAATTCTACGCTCGGGATGGTCGGCGGTCGGTTCTACATAGTGATGTGTAGAATCCGGGTTTAAATTTGCCTGTTGCACAATGGCAGGTATGCGCCCAGACAATGCAGTAATCGGGTCTTTAGGCTGTGGTTGGTGACTAATACCTTGAGATCGTTGATCGGGTATATCAAAGTTAAAACCTTGTGGGTTTTGCTTGGGTAAAGCCGAAAAAAATTCAGCAGCCAATTGTGCAATGACAGATTCACTGATGGGTGCATCAGCAATATGATCAGAAGAAATATCTGGAGTAGATTGATTACTTGTAAGTTGTTGGATAGTCATGGTACTTGTCTACCTCCACATCTTCGAGCACAGCGAGTGCATCATCTGTCAACACAGCAAGAGAACAATATAAGGAGATTAAGTAAGAGGCGATTGCATTACGATTGATGCCCATAAAGCGTACAGATAGGCCAGGTGCCTGTTCACCAGCAAGACCTGGTTGGAATAAGCCAACAACACCTTGACGCTTTTCACCAACGCGTAACAAGATGATTTTGGTTTTGCCGTCTTCAACTGGAATTTTATTTGAAGGAATCAGTGGAATACCGCGCCAAGTGATGAACTGTGAACCAAATAGGCTTACAGTTGGTGGTGGAACACCACGACGAGTACATTCACGTCCAAAAGCTGCAATCGCATCGGGATGTGCTAAGAAGAAGCCTGGTTCTTTCCAAACTTTACGCAGTAAATCATCAAAATCATCTGGTGTGGGTGCACCCGTCAAAGTGGAAATACGTTGCTCATCTGCAACACTAGCCAATAAGCCGTATTCAGGATTATTGATCAATTCACTTTCTTGACGTTCTTTAATTGTTTCAATGGTTAAACGTAACTGTTCTTTGATTTGATCGTGTGGACTACTATATAAGTCAGAAACACGGGTATGAATATCCAGTACAGTGGAAACACCATTTAAAAAATATTCACGTGGATTAACTTCATAGTCGACAAAAGTTTGTGGAAGTGTTGCTTCATCACGTTGTGTACAAGCCACCTGAATGTCATCGGTATTGCTGACTTTGTTGACCCGATAAATACCTGCTTCAACAGGGGTCCATTGCAATAAATGTGTCAGCCAACGAGGTGTAATAGTTGAGAGTTGAGGTACTGTTTTTGTCGCATTGGCAAGTTGACGGGCTGCTTGATCATTTAGCGCTTGGCGTGTGACTTCTTGGTTCTTAGCCATGTTTTAATCCTTGGTGGTATTTGAAATTAATTATTGATTACTCATTTGATTTAAAAATGCTGTTTTTTATCATCTCCAATAAAGTAAGAATTTTGCTATTGGTGTTTAATTGTGACGGGTATTTATTGCATTAATTTGATTCTAATTAAGAGCGTCTTTAATCATTCTCAACTGCTTATAAAAATTCATAAGGGGAATAAAGCAAAAGCTTTATTCCTGACGCCAAGGTAAGTTGTGGAAACGCCATCCATTGAAAGAACCCCGATGATCATTTTCATCAAGGTCGCCTTCAAAGCCTTGTTCGATATTGTAAATATTTTCAAAACCCGCATTAAAAGCCACATTTGCAGCGGCTGCGGAACGTTTGCCACTACGACAAAGCAGTAGAATAATCTTGTCTTTTCCAATTTTAGTTTCAAGTTCTTTGGCAAAGCGTGGATTGCGGTTTAGAGCAGTTCCTGTTGCCCAAGGAATATGAATGGTATCTTCTACATAGCCCACAAACTTACGTTCTTCGTTGGTACGTACGTCGACAATCACCACATGACCCGCTTTAAACAAAGCCCATGCTTCATGAGGTAAAATCGTCCCTGTAAATTCTAAATAATGATCTTCTACACGTTGTTTTGCTTGTTCAAAGATGTTTTCAATTTGAGCCGTTGTTAATTCGGTAAAGTGTTGTTGATTTAAACTCGTCATTTCAGTTGCCTTTCTTCAAACTTAGAATTACATCTAAGTCTTGATGTATCAGATGTATTGATAACAACTATAATGATTTTCTATATTCTATAAATTAATAAAAATTGAATTGCTTATTCTTATTTTGAAATAAGGTTTAAATGATTTTTAAAGATATCTTTATACGAAGAATGTTTATCTACAAGATTGCTAATAAAATAGTATTTACATATTCAAAGTGAATAATAAAATTTCATGTTAAGCGCATGGATTGTGAAAGTCGTTTCAGTAGGTAAATATATGACCCAATGGAATATCCCCAATATTGTGGATGAGCTACAACAAGCTCGAAATGAATGGCGTACTCAACGTAAAAGCTTAAAAGACTTTGGCGGTAGGGAATTACCTTCAAAAGATGAAATTAAGAAAATTATGAATGATCTGTGTGGCATTTTGTTTCCAATGCGACTTGGACCACCTGACCTACGCCAACAAAGCGAAAATTTTTATATTGCACATGCACTTGAGAAAACTCTGCATTCATTATTGGAGCAAGTCAAACTTAATCTAACCTATGATTATAAATATAAAAAGCACAACGAAAATGCCGATGTGATTGAGGTATTGGCACAAAGTATCGTCAGTGAGTTTGCGCAAAAATTACCAGATCTACGTCGTATTTTAGATACAGATGTTATTGCGGCCTATGATGGTGATCCAGCAGCGCGAAGTGTCGATGAGGTTTTATTGTGTTATCCGGGTATTTTGGCAATTATTTACCATCGTATTGCACATGAGTTTTATAAAAAAGACTTGTCACTGTTAGCACGTTTAATTGCTGAGATTGCACATTCAAAAACTGGCATAGATATACATCCGGGTGCACAAGTCGATCAAGGTTTCTTTATTGATCATGGTACTGGTGTGGTGATTGGTGAAACCTGTATTATTGGTAAAAATGTGCGGATTTACCAAGCCGTAACGCTTGGCGCCAAACGTTTTGAAATTGATGATTCTGGGCGCTTACAGAAAGAATATGCACGTCACCCAATCGTTGAAGACAATGTGGTGATCTATGCAGGTGCAACCATTCTTGGGCGTATTACCATTGGTCAAGGCGCTGTAATTGGTGGGAATGTATGGATTACTCAAAGTGTCGCAGCGAATAGTGCGGTTTCTCAAAGTTCTGCGACAAAGTCAGAAGTGTAAAGCTATTGAATACTTAATGAATAAAGTGGGTTAGAGTTTTTATTAGGTTAAAACACTTCATTAATAAAGTGGAATGATGTAGTAAGTCTGATCAGTGGAGATGATCAGTTTATTTCTACTTTGATATATCCAAGCAGAGTCAATGGGCAGCTTAAATTGTTTATTTTGCCCATGCTGTTTGATTTCGAATACATCATAACCAATGGGCGTAAACCAAAATACATAATGATTTCCTGAGCCCTTAACATCATCAATACTTTGATATTTTAGATATTTGGCATTTACAGGTGATGATTCCGCTGGTTTTTTGCATTCAGGCAGCCCTATTTCATTTTCTAACTGTGGCAGAAATTGCGAAAAATCACGACTATAGATATAACTTTGTGGTGTTTTTAAGAGCTGTGTTTCGGGATCAACCATTAAATAGCATTCTGCTTGGTATTGTTGTAGATAAAGCTTTAACTGTTGAATAAGCTTTAAATTAAAAGGTTCGGCAGGTTGAACACGATAATCATCTGGTGAAAAATCACGCTTTGGCTCTTCAGGCCTGTCTCTAAAAATATCTTTGAAATTTTCGATTACAGATTGCTGTTGTTGTTTGAGTTCTTCTTGAGCTTCTGCGGCTTCTTTAGCAGAAATATATTGAGGATCAAAATAAACCGTAGTGCCATATTCTAAAACTTTCTTTTGATAGGTCTTTTCCTGTACCATTTTTTCTAAAATTGTCTGAGAAAATGCAGTATAAGAAAATGAAGTCATGGCCGTTAAATTTTGTGTCTGTGCATTGAACAAATAGGCTTGCATTGGATCATTCACACCAGATTGAAAGGTTTTAATAGTGATGAGAAAGTGATTGTGATTTAGCGCGAACATTTGATCGATAAATTGATTTGTTTGTGCAGCAATGGAATGAGGCTGAATCTGTTGATCGTGATTTAAATCGTAAGTACATATTTTAAAGTTTTTTACAGGTTTTTGTTTCACATCACTTTCAGGGCAACTGTAGATGATAAAATTTTCATTGATGGCTTTTCTATTTATATCATCAGACGTTTTAAACCATTTTAATTCTATGCCTGATATATTCGGTGTTAATTGCTGGATATGTTTGTGCGGAAATTCTTCACTATTTGGCGATTTGTAGCCACAGGCATACAGTGCAGATACTGCAATTAACACAGTTAATGATTTACCGAAAGTCAACATTGTTCTTATACTAAAATCTCTCAATACTCCTTACTCTAAAGCATATCGTTGAAAATACAAACGCTTAAAAAACTAATCCTCTATATTTTTCCATCAGCTTACTTGAAAAATAACGTTTCAGCACAGATATTAATACTGAAATCTATTTCAAGTGTTTTGGTAAGTTTTTGAAAAATATATAAATTAATTCATTATTGCTATTGAAATCGAAAAAAACGTTCCCATTTATTATTCAAGTACAAAATTTGTTGTGAGGAATAACAAGAATGCGATTTGAAAAATTTACGAACCGCCTGCAGCAAGCCTTATCTGATGCACAATCTCAGGCAATGGGTAATGATAATACCGCAATTGAGGGTATTCATATTCTTTCCGTTTTGTTGGAAGAACCATCCAATCTAAGTCTGTTGCAACAGTCAGGCGCCAATCTACCTGAGTTAAAAACAAAACTGCAAAAAGCTTTAGCTGATGCACCAAAAATTGGAACACCGACTGGGGATATCAATTTAAATCCAGAAGCTGTACGTGCGCTTAATTTGGCAGATAGTTTTGCTCAAAAAGCAGGAGATGAATTTTTATCTACCGACTGGGTGATCTTGGCACTTGCTGAAACAGGTGCAACCAAAACATTGTTAACCAGTGTAGGTGTAACAACCGACAAACTACGCAAAGCAATTGAAAATATTCGAGGTGGCGAACAAGTTATGGCAAATAACCATGAAGATCAGCGAGATTCACTCAATAAATATACTGTAGATTTAACGGCACGTGCTGCGGAAGGCAAACTCGATCCAGTGATTGGTCGTGATGAAGAAATCCGTCGTACCATTCAAGTGCTGTCACGTCGGACTAAAAATAATCCGGTATTGATTGGTGAACCAGGTGTAGGTAAAACAGCGATTGTTGAAGGTCTGGCACAGCGTATTATCAATGGTGAGGTGCCTGAAGGCTTAAAAGGTAAACGTGTTTTATCATTAGATTTAGGCTCGTTGCTGGCTGGTGCAAAATACCGTGGTGAGTTTGAAGAACGTTTAAAAGCAGTACTCAAAGATCTGGCTAAATTTGATGGTGAGATCATCCTGTTTATTGATGAGCTACATACGCTTGTCGGTGCGGGTAAAGGTGATGGTGCGATGGATGCAGGTAATATGTTAAAACCTGCATTGGCACGTGGTGAATTACGTTGTGTCGGTGCAACAACTCTGGATGAGTATCGTCAATTTATTGAAAAAGATGCAGCTTTGGAACGTCGTTTCCAAAAAGTTCTGGTGGATGAACCAAGTGTTGAAGACACCATTGCAATTTTACGTGGTCTAAAAGACAAATATGCAACGCATCATGGGGTGCAAATTCTCGATTCTGCCATTATAGCTGCTGCGAAAATGTCACATCGCTATATTACAGACCGTCAATTACCAGATAAGGCGATTGATTTGATTGATGAAGCAGCATCACGTATCAAAATGGAAATTGACTCAAAACCTGAGCCACTTGACCGTTTAGACCGCCGTTTAATCCAATTAAAAATGCAATTGGAAGCGGTGAAAAAAGATGCAGATTCAGTCAGTAAAGCTGAAGTTGAGCATTTGGAAAAACAAATTGCAGATGTTGAAAAAGAATATAGTGATTTGGAAGAAATTTGGATTGCAGAAAAGCGTCTAGTCGATGGTACAAATCAGGCGCAAATCGAACTTGATAAAGCACGTACTGCATTTGAAAAAGCGCAACGTGAAGGTGATTTGGCAGAAGCAAGTCGTTTGCAATATGGCGTGATTCCAGAGTTGCAAAAACGTTTGAATGAAGAAGAGGTTGCGGAAGTCAATGAAGAACCGAAACTGATTCGTACCAAAGTGACTGAAAATGAAATTGCAGAAGTGGTCAGTGCTGCAACCGGTATTCCTGTGTCAAAAATGCTACAAGGCGAGCGTGAGAAATTGCTTCATATGGAAGATTTCTTACATAACCGTGTGGTTGGGCAAGATGAAGCTGTGGTTGCTGTCTCAAATGCAGTTCGTCGTTCACGTGCCGGCTTATCTGATCCTAATCGTCCAAGTGGTTCGTTCTTATTCCTTGGACCAACAGGGGTGGGTAAAACCGAGTTAACCAAGGCTTTAGGTAACTTCTTATTTGACAGTGATGATGCAATTATCCGTATCGATATGTCAGAGTTTATGGAAAAGCATTCGGTGAGTCGCTTGGTGGGTGCACCTCCAGGTTATGTGGGTTATGAAGAAGGTGGTGTTTTAACTGAAGCAGTACGCCGCAAACCGTACAGTGTGGTGTTATTTGATGAAGTTGAAAAAGCCCATCCAGATGTATTCAACATCTTATTACAAGTGTTGGATGATGGTCGATTAACTGACTCACAAGGCCGCGTGATTGACTTTAAAAATACCGTGATTGTGATGACATCGAACTTAGGTTCAAGTGATGTACGTGAACTCGGTGAAGGTGCGAGTGATGAAGATGTTCGTTTAACGGTGATGAATGCCGTATCACAACATTTCCGTCCTGAGTTTATTAACCGTATCGATGAATTGGTGGTGTTCCACTCGTTGAAAAAATCACAAATTCGTGGCATTGCGGATATTCAATTGGATCGTTTACGTTCACGTTTATCTGAACGAGACATTGGATTGAAAGTCGATGATCAGGCCTTTGATATTCTGATTGATGCTGGTTTTGATCCTGTATATGGTGCGCGTCCACTTAAACGTGCAATTCAACAACAGGTTGAAAATCCATTGGCTCAGCAAATCCTTGCCGGTCAATTTACAGCAGGTGATACCATCTTAATCAGTGCTGAAAATGGTCAACTTGATTTTGGTAAATTAAAATTAAGTTAATTTATCCAACAGTATAACCGAAGCCAACTACCGCAAGGTGGTTGGCTTTTTTATTGGATAAGCATTTATATTTTTGCGTGTTATTTTGAATATAAGGTATGGCATTGCAAGCTTGAGGACTTTTTAGTGTTCTACATAAGTGCAAGCATTGGCGTAAGGGGAAGTAATCTTGATGGATAGCACTTGTGAAGGGTAATTGAGGTTGATTGAACAGCAGAATGCCACATTAAGACTTTCCGCATAATAGGGAAAACACTACACATCACAGAATTGATGCAAAGGTTTAAAGCCTGTTTGATTCCCCAATCAAGCATCCAGAGCTATAGGGATGCATAGATCTATAAACCATCTAGAAGAAGCAATCGGCATAGCCTTGGCTCTTCATCATATTATTTTAATCATCAGATATTTATGCGTGTTTATTTAGGTTTTACCTATTATCGGGTTTTTCATGAATTTATTGAAAAAACGGTCAAAAATTGATAGTTTTTTCAATGAGGAATAATAAGAAAGGAAAAGTTGATCATGATGATCAAAGATAAGGACAAATCTGATTATTTAAAAATACTCGGTTTTCTCTTGATGGCATTTAGTTCGATAGAGGCATTGGCAGATAAATTAGATGATCAAGATCTTGCAGCGCAATCTGTAGGTGTGGTTAAACTGTCACCCATTATTATTAAAGCTGTAAAGGAAAATGCACAACAACCTGTCGAAGAGCAAAATAACCTGCATAAACAAGTTGCTCAGGAAAGGTCGGACGATGCTAAAAAAGATGAAATTTATTCTACTGTATTAACTGATTTCGAGTGGCAGAAAAAAGATCCAGATCCAAATCAACCTGGGGATAAATATTTAAAACCACTTGAAAAATATAGAATAATTGAGGTTGGTTATAATCCATATCAACGCCATGATGTCCGAATTACAACCCAAGATCGCGTTACACTTTATATAGGACACGAAATTGACCCCGTGGCTTATAAATAAGCCCGAGGTCTAGTATGATTAAACAGGGAAGTGTTTAATTTTCCATGCTCTATGGATTTTTTGATTACGTTTGAAATCTAAGCCAATTGTTTCATTGGTGATCTCTTGTACATCAAACATTGCATCGATTTCTTCGTCCATCTCAAAACCACGATAGTTATTTGAGAAATACAACGTTCCCTCTGTGGTTAGACGATTCATTGCACGTTTAAGTAAAGAAATATGGTCACGTTGCACGTCAAAAGTACCGTAGAATTTCTTTGAGTTTGAGAAGGTTGGTGGGTCAATAAAAATCATGTCATATTGTTCATGACCTTCTTTTAACCATTCAAAACAATCACTTGAGAAGAATTGATGCTGTTCATCTGGATGATCAACTGTTAAGCCATTCAAGACAAAGTTTTCTTTAGACCAATTTAGATAAGTATTGGATAAGTCAACACTTGTCGTACTTGCAGCACCCCCTAAAGCAGCGTGTAGACTTGCTGTAGAGGTATAACTATACAGGTTCAGGAAATGTTTTCCTTTAGCCTCAGCTGCAATACGTAGACGCATTTGACGGTGATCTAGGAATAATCCAGTATCCAAATAATCAGTCAAGTTGATTAAAATTTTGGCTTTACCTTCTTGTACGATAAAACGTTTAGATGCAGTACTTTGTTTTGCGTACTGGGTTTTACCTTCTTGACGGGCACGGGTTTTGATAAAGATTGCATCACGACCTAAACCTGTTACGGCACGGATTGAAGCCAAAGCGAGGTTAAAACGTTTTTTGGCTTTTTCTGGGTCAATGGTTTTTGGTGGTGCATATTCTTGAACATGTAAACGATCACCATACAAATCTACAGCGACATTAAAGTCTGGTAAATCTGCATCATAGAGACGTAAACAATAAATATCTTCTTTTACAGCCCATTTCTTTAAAGCTTGCATATTTTTTTGCAAACGATTGGTAAAGTCTTCCGCACCTTCGATTTTTTCAAATTGTTGAGGTTGCCAATCTGCAAGGAAAGGTTTAACCACTGCTGCAGGCTTAATATCACCAAAACGAATATAAATTGGCAATTTACCATTCATTAAACGTAAGATTTGTGGATTGTTAAATGCCAATACATCAGCTTGTTCAACAGCCGCTGCGATAACGGCAGCATGCTGATTCGGGAAATTCTTTTGTAGAAGTGCTGACAGACCCAGATATAAAGCTCGGTTAGAGGCTTTTTCCCCTAAACGCTCACCATAGGGTGGGTTGGTGACTATAAATGAAGTTTTGCCTTCTGCTTGGAAATCAGGCCAATCTGCTAAAGTACGCTCTTCAATTTGAATTTGATCCAGTTGTTGCTCAAATCCAGCAGCAATAATATTTTGTTTGGTTGCTTTTACTGCTTCCCAATCTGCATCATAGGCATAGAATTTAGGTAAAGGTTGTTCTAAGGCAACTTTATGACGTTCAGCTGCTTCAGCTTTAATCGACATCCATAACTCATGATCATGTCCATTCCAGCCATTAAAGCCGAAACGGCGCACTAAACCAGGTGCACGATCAGTTAGGATCATCAATGATTCAATAATAAAGGTTCCTGAACCACACATTGGGTCAAGAATAATTTCTGGATTACGTTGTTTAAGCTGTGCTTTTTGTAGGATAGCGGCGGCTAGGTTTTCTTTAATCGGCGCATCTGTCATAAAACGACGATAGCCACGCTTATGTAAAGAATCTCCAGATAAATCTAAACAATAGGTGTGTTCAGTTTTTCCAGCAAGCACATACAGGGTAATTTCAGGCTGTTTAATGTCGATACTTGGACGTTTACCGACAGCTTCCATGAAAGAATCAACCACACCATCTTTAACACGTAAAGTCGCAAACTGTGTATTGACTTTAATATCACGTTCTACGTGAAGACGAATTGCGAAAGTACTTTGTGGTGCAAAAATAAGTGACCAATCAAAATTGATCGCACCTTCATAAAGTTCTTCTGCAACGTCACGTGCGTCATGGGTAAATTCAAGTTCATGAACATGAATCGGTGTCAGTACACGAGAAGCCAAACGTGACCACATACAAACACGGTATGCATCTTCGAGTTTGCCTTTAAAGATTAAACGTCCAGGAAATTTTTCAATATCTTGAATCCCTAAACCTTGAATTTCTTCTTGCAGTAAGGTTTCTAGTCCATCTGCACAGGTAACCCAATATGTAGAAAGACGTGGTTTCGAATTCATGAATATTTCCAAAGACATTAAAAAAGCAATCGCGTATTTTAGCGTATTTTAATGACGAAAACTTATAGAATGGCCTTTTAAGTCCGAAATTTTATAAAAAGTACTAAATTCAGTTAAAAATTTGGGTTTTTTGCTTGAAATATATTCAAATATCAATATGTAGATAAGATCAAATATCGAATTTAAAAAATGCTCAGTCTTATTGTTTCAATGTTTATTTTTTCGCTGTCTATGTCGATTTCACCAGGACCTGTGAATTTGACCATTTTAACCAGCAGTATGAATTATGGTGTAAAAGCAACTTTTGCATTTATTTCAGGGGCGACCATTGGTTTTACCCTGTTATTGGCATCAGTATGTTTTGGTTTGTATCAAATGATTGTGATCTATCCTGTACTTCTTGATGTGATCACGATTTTGGGAACAGTTTTATTGTTGTGGATTGGACTCAATATTCTACGTGCAAAAGGGACCGTTATCTCAAGTCAACCCCATGATGAAGCAAAAATACCAACCTTTATACAAGGTGCATTAATGCAATGGCTAAATCCTAAAGCATGGATTGCCGCAGTGGCGGGTACAGGGCTATTTTCAACGGGGCATATCCATGCTGTTTTATTGGTTTTTGTAGTGATTTATTTTGTCGTCTGTTATCTATCTTTATTACTGTGGGGGATTGCTGGTGAAAAGTTAGCAAGCTTTTTAAATACAGGAAATCGAGCACGTCTTTTTAATATCGTGATGGGACTGTTATTGATTTTGATTTCATTGGAAATGTGATGGCGCTATTTTTATCATTAAAATTTGATTTAACTTTCTTACATTCAATGTAAGGCTTAAACATGGATTTATTTTTACAATTGCACTGATGTATTGAATAGAATAGTGTCGCTGATAATCATGATGTTTTAGTTGATAGGCTAGGTCAAATGACTAAAAAGCAAAAAAATCGAAATATTGAGCAAGGCTCTGAAATATTTGAAGTATTACTGATTTGCATCAAGTCATTGATCATAAATGAAGCTTATGTTTTTGTATGAACTTTTAGAAACTCTTGGTTATCCATTCATTTTTGTATTTTTGAATCATAGATGGTGATCCTATAGTGGGGCGACAGGGATGTCGCCGTTGGGCGGGGGTAAAGGACGTACCCCTCGCACGACGAAAGATTTTTGTCACTTTTCATCTCTGAAAAGTGAGGCATCGCCTACGCAAAGCTATTTAAACTTTGAATGTAAGGTGTGGCATTGCAAGATTTTTAGAATTAAACAATTTATTTTTCTCATGTAATTGATTTAATTTAAAATATTGATTAAGAGAAATTATATTCTCGTTTCTGAGTTTTTTGACAGGTTGAATATAGTTCATGATGAGCGCAAAGTGCATACGGGGCAATTTCTAGATCTATTTGAAGGTCCTCAATGTGTGGGGTGGGTTCTAGTCGGTAAGCGTTTAAATAGAGAATAATGTGTATACATTATTAATTCATTTTATAGTGTGATTTTGGTACATAATTTGCTTGATTATCCATCGTATTGGCTCAGAAATTTAATTGAATTTTAATGAATTAATAAATACGGGGATTTCTATGCAAGATCTTAACAACAGCAGATTTATTGCACATGCAGATGCGTTTTCCATCGGGGCATTAATCTTAACGCGATTAAGACGTGTGACAGGGCGTGTGATTGATGTGATGTATTTAGTGGATAATAAAAGCTATGCACAGTATGTGATTGATATGTCATTGGCGACTCAAGATCCAGAATTAAATCGTCATGCCTTGCGCTTACAGCATTTATTAGAACAGGAACAACCAGCTTCCTCTGTGAATACAGTAACGACAACGCAAGTTGAACAAAGCGAGGACGCATATGTTTCTGGTGCAACAGAAGAAGA
This sequence comes from Acinetobacter sp. RIT698, assembly GCF_009668065.1. NCBI lineage: Bacteria > Pseudomonadati > Pseudomonadota > Gammaproteobacteria > Moraxellales > Moraxellaceae > Acinetobacter > Acinetobacter sp. RIT698. Next base: position 21,990 of record NZ_WJYH01000017.1, on the reverse strand, counting down.
AATTTATCGAGCACAAGTTTCACATCACTATATTGGTGCATTGAGATAAGTGGGGGCAATAAGCTCTAGCTACAGCGCTAGAGCTTAATTGATATAGTGTGATTAAAATTAAAACTCATTTATAGTATTTTTAAGCTGAGGATAAGTTGTGAGACAATCACTTGAGTTATACGAAATTCAATGCAGAAATTAGCAAATATTTAAAAAACAACCAAATGATTTACGTTGGTACGGTTGATGAGTCGGCACAACAAACTGAGCTGCGATTAAGTCATTATCATCAAGCAAAGGCTGTTGTGTTTAAACTGTGGGTTGAACAGAAAAAATATAAAGAATTAATCTCCTGTGCACATGGGCGTTGGTATCCTTATGAGGATTTTACTCTGCCATTGGCACAATATTTTGCTGCTCAAAAGGATTTTCCACATTTAAAATTTCTTTGTGAACACGAGATCCGCTTTCGTTTAGAAGATACCTTAAAGTGCTTAAAACGTGTAAAAGAATACGATGTGACATTAACCAATATACAAATATCGGAATATCTATTGCATGATTTTGATTCACAAAAGTACCATCCCATAGCAGAATTACTTAAATGGCGTAATCAAGCCTTGCTGAGAATAGATGCTTATATTGAGCTGTTAAAAGATCAATCAGATATTGACTACCTCAATATGATTCAGCAACTTCGAGAAAAATTGATGAACTTAACGCTCAAACTGGCAGACTTAAAGCAGATCAAATTTAAAATTTGATCGCTGACTTTTATGACTATTTGTCCAAAACTTCAACTGCCAAAGAAAAAGAAAATCTGTATAATACGTTAACTTAACCTCTAAGGAATCTCTCATGCACTTGGCGGCATTGCATACACCGAGTCAGATTCAACTCAATAATGACGGAAACTTAAAGCATTTCCTGACCATCGAAGGTCTTTCTAAAGCAACCCTCACCAAAATTCTAGATACAGCCCATTCCTTTATAAATGATCAAAATCAACTGATAACGACACCACTTTTAGAAGGTCGTACAGTGATGAACTTATTCTTTGAAAATTCGACACGTACACGAACTACTTTTGAAGCGGCTGCAAAACGCTTATCTGCAAATGTATTGAATATTGATATTGCACGATCAAGTACTTCAAAAGGGGAAACATTGCGCGATACGCTATGGAACCTCGAAGCGATGGCAGCAGATATTTTTGTTGTACGCCATTCTTCATCAGGCGCAGCGCATTTTATTGCTGAAACAGTTTGTCCGCACGTTGCAATCATCAATGCTGGAGATGGGCGTCATGCTCATCCAACTCAAGCAATGTTAGATATGTTAACCATTCGCCGTGAAACGAAAAAGAATTTTGAAGACATTAGTCTGGCGATTATTGGTGATATTAAGCATTCGCGTGTGGCACGTTCAGATATCGCAGCGTTACAGACTTTAGGTTGTAAAGATATCCGTGTAATTGCACCAAATACTTTGCTTCCGTGTGGTTTTGATGAATATGGTGAAGGCGTCCGCTTGTTCAATAAAATGGATGAAGGCATTAAAGACTGTGATGTGATCATTACTTTACGTATTCAAAATGAACGTATTGATTCACCAGCTTTGTCGTCACAAGCTGAATTTTACAAAATGTATGGTTTAAATAAAGATCGGCTTGCCATGGCTAAACCTGATTGTATTGTTATGCATCCGGGACCGATGAACCGCGGTGTAGAGATTGATTCTAGTATTGCTGATGGTGCGCAGTCGGTAATTTTGCATCAAGTGACCAATGGTATTGCAGTGCGAATGGCTGTTTTGGCTTTGGCAATGCAAGGTCAGTTGCAAGAGAAAGGTTTGTTAGAAGCAATTGCAGTTTAAGGTTAAGGATAAAGTCATGAGTAGTGTAAAAATTGAAAATGTACGTGTCTTAGACCCAATCAAAAAAATTGACACTGTACAAACGGTTTATGTTGAACATGGAAAAATAGTCGAATCATCTGCCAATGTCGTAGATACAATTGACGGACAAGGAAAATGGTTGATACCGACCATGGTGGATTTGTGTGCACGATTACGTGAACCAGGTCAGCAACAGCATGGTACCTTGAAGTCAGAAGGTAAAGCGGCACGTGAAAATGGTATTTTGCATGTATTTACCCCACCTGATTCAAAGCCGATCGTGCAAGACAATGGTGCTTTGATTCATGGACTTGTAGAAAAAGCCATGTTAGATGGTGGTATTCATTTACAAGTGATTGGTGCGCAAACCCAAGGTTTAAATGGTAAACAACCCGCAAATATGGCAGGTTTAAAAAAGGGTGGTTGTACTGCCGTTTCAAACGCCTATGCTACTTTTAAAGACGATGATGTAGTTCTGCGTACCTTGGAATATGCGGCTGGTTTAGACATGACCGTGGTGTTTTATCCAGAAGAACACCAGATCGCTAAAGATGGTTGTGTGCATGAGGGATTTATTGCCTCACGCCAAGGTTTACCGATGATTCCAGCACTGGCTGAAACAATTGCTATTGCGAAATACCTATTGATGATTGAAGCGACAAGCGTCAAAGCGCACTTTGGTTTGCTTTCAAGTGGTGCATCTGTAGAGTTGATTAAAATTGCAAAAAACAAAGGTTTGCCTGTGACGGCAGATGTTGCAATGCATCAATTGCATTTAACAGAACACTTGATTGATGGTTTTAATTCTTTGGCACATGTGCGCCCACCATTGCGTGCTGAAAAAGACAAAGAATTACTGCGCCAAGGTGTCAAAGATGGAGTGATTGATGCGATTTGTACCCATCATGAACCTTTGAGTGGTTCTGCGAAATTAGCGCCTTTTGCCGAGACTTTACCCGGTATTAGCGCATTTGATACCTATGTCTCTTTTGGGGTGCAATTGGTTCGTGAAGGTTTGTTTGAACCTTTAGAATGGGTTGAAAAAGTTACGCTTGCTCCTGCAAAAGTGGCCAATATGACGGATCGTTGGGTCAAAGAATCGGGTTGGGCATTGGTTGATCCAGATCTAGAATGGATTGTTAGCAATGACAGTATTTTATCTCATGGAAAAAATACGCCATTAATCAATCAAAAAATGGTCGGTAAAGTGCTACAAACGTTTACTGCCTAAGCTGTAAAATTTACATAAGCGCAAAAATTGAAACAAAAAGCCAGCATAAGCTGGCTTTTCAAATAGATATTGAACACGCTGTGCTACAAAAAGCTATTATAACTATTAGAATTTAATCACTAGAATAAAAAATGATCAATAAAATGATTTTTAATGTGACAAATACAACAATGAAATCGGAGTGTCCAAAATTATGAATATTATTGAGCTTCTAAAAGAACGGGTGACCACAAAAGTTTTACAGGGTGATCTTCAGTTTCAAGATGAAAAAATCGGTGCTTTAAGTGCCTTTTATCCCATTCTCCTCTCAGTTTTAAAATCAAAACCAGAACTTATTAATACACTTCAACAAAATCTAAATTCTCGCTTAGGCGATATTTTCAGTCACCAACCAGAAACGGTCGCGCATTTTTTAGGACTGGTTGCGGGCAATGCACCGACCCAAGAAATTGAAACCACATTAAACCATTCCATTGCTCCGACTTTATCATTGCTTGCAGATCAAGCAGGTTCAGATGGTAAGCATGAAATTTTTGATTTTATCAAAGCGCAATGGAACAATATTCAAGATGCTTTGCCAGCTTGGGCAACAGGATTATTTGCCACACTGGGCTTAAGTGTAGGCGGTCTTGGTTTCGCAGCCACAACGCAAGCTGCACCCGTGGCTGAGGCTGTTATCCCCCCTGTAGAACCTGTGGCACCGATACCTGTACAAAGTGTATCTCCAACACCAGTACCTCTTGATACGTCTACAATCACAACAAATTCGATCCAAGATGAACCTAAAAAATCCAATTGGTTATTGCCAATTATCGCTCTGTTGGTGATTGCAGGATTGGCCGCATTGTTATTTAAACAATGCAGTAGTAAACCGCCTGCTGGGGGAGATCCAGTAAGCAGTGGAGCTTCACAAGCTGTTGCTGATTTGCAAGCCGCTGAACTGCAAATTTCTACAGATGCTGAAGGTAAATTAGCAAGTTGTCAGGCACAATCGAGCAGTCAATCTTTACTGGATAGTTTAAAAACCAGTATTGCCTCAGTGTTTGGCCAAACCGATCATTGTCAACTTACAGCCAGTGGTGCTTATGCTGCTGATTTGCCAGATCAAAATGCTGTAGATCAGGTGTTGGCTAAAATTAAAGGCATTCCAAATATTTCACTGGCTTGGATCGGTGATCAACTTACCATTCAAACAGCAGATTTAGCGCAAGCACAAAAATTGGCAGACGAGTTAAAAGCTGTTGTTCCTAATCTACACATTTCTGCACAGCAAACAGCCGATGCAAATGCAGCTGCAACCAGTAGTGCTGCAAATGTAGATACAAGTAATTCACAAGCAGACCAAGCACTTTCAAGCATTCAGGCAGATAAAGCCAATGTAAATGATATTGCCGCTGCATTGAATTTACAGGTGATTAATTTTGCGACAGGTTCTTCTGGTATTCCAGAAGCCAATAAAGCGATTTTGGATAAAGCAGCGAATTTGTTAAAACAACTACCAGATGCAAAACTTGTGGTTAAAGGTTATACGGATAATGTTGGAAATGCAGATTCAAACAAAAAGTTATCTGAAAAACGTGCAAAATCGGTTGTTGCATATTTGGTTGAAAAGGGCGTACATACCTCGCAGTTAACTGCTGAAGGACATGGTCAAGACAATCCAATTGCAGATAATTCAACCGAAGAAGGGCAATTTAAAAACCGCCGTATTGAGTTTGAAGTACTTGGTGCAACGACGCCATAATCTTTTTGAGCGGTATGTTCGGTGTTAAAACAGGCATAAATTGTATAAAAAGCTTCTGAATATCCAGAAGCTTTTTATTTTTTACTCGAAAATTCTTCAATTATTTGGTTAAATGACCCACATAAAAATATGATCGGATAAACAATGAATAAATCATTAAACCCATTATTTATGATTGCTGCGATTTCGAGTACCTTAATGCTGTCAGGCTGTGATTACTTCAAAAAGAAAAAAGATGAAGGTAATTCTGAACTTGCAGAGTGGAGTTGTACCAATCAAGATAATATCAATCAAATTCAAAAATATTTGAAAGATGAGTATTTGCGTGAAGTCGCAGATAATATTAAAAATTCTGGTTATGAAGCTGACCAAGCACTACTTCAGAAAATTAACAATGCTTTAAAGTTTGAAGTGAAGAATGTTCGTACGATTACTGAAGATTCGTCTAAAACCAATCAACTGGAATGTGAAAGTCAGTTAATGGTTCAATTCCCGAAAGGCTTACAACAGCGTGCTGAAAATTCATATGCAGAATTTGGGCAAGATTGTGAGGAGGGATGTGAGGGTGATGGGTATCGCAGCATACGTGAGTATATCGAAGCTGGTGAATCTAAATTGGTATTGGCCAATGATCAGCTGAAAGGCAAGTTTAATTATAATATTGTGAAAACAGACAAAGATGGTTTAACCCTTGATGTGCTTAATCAGGATGCTGTTATCCAAGGGGTAACTTTTGTTACGGTAAAAGCGGTGCAATACGCAGCCTATATGAAAGAAAATAAAGATATGCATGAACGCGAGCAGGTCAACCAAATTGAAAATGCAGAGCAAACAACGCTTGCACAAAAAGCCATGGATATCCGTAAAAAAGAGCTAGATGAAGAAAAGCTCAAACAAGTGGATCGTTTAAACCAGGCCTGGGATAGTTTGAGTGATGAACAAAAAGAACAATTTAAGCAAGATCAAACAGAATGGTTTGAAAAACGTGATGTTGATTGTAAAGTCATTTCACAGAAAAGTTTTGGTGATATTCCAGACAGTGAAATTGAAACCTATCAGCAACAACGTCAATATTGGGATGATGCGATGTCTCAGCAAAACAAAGAGATGCAATATACCAAGTGTTTTAATAAACGTACCGCTGAGCGAATTATTTATTTAAACAATGCCTTAAATTGATGTAGTCATCAAAATAATCTGAGAGGGATGAATTGATTCATCCCTTTTTTATTGGCATGCTGTAACTATATTTAAAGTTTTAGATGTCGATATGCGTATTAGTATTGTTGGTTCAGGTCGTGTCGCTACACATTTTGCAAAAGCATTGTCAAAACAACATCATATTGTTCAGATTTATAGTCGTGATTTAAACAATGCACAACGCTTAGCCCAGCAGGTGAATGCTCAGGCAATTGATGCTGTGCATTGTATAGACCCTGAAATTGATTTATTAATTATTGCGGTAAGTGACCAAGCCATTGCTCAAGTCATCCAAACGATTCATTCACAACTTTCGGATGTTTTGATTGTTCATACTTCTGGCAGTACCAATCTCAATATATTGACTGAACACCATGTAAAATCTGGGGTTTTTTATCCCTTACAGACTTTTAGCTTTGAACGTGAAGTGGATTGGCAGAATACTCCGTTATTTATTGAAACAGCTTTGCAAGAGGATTTGTCTGCTTTAACGACGCTTGCAAATAGTCTAAGTAATCAGGTTTATCCATATAATTCAGCACAGCGGCTGAGCTTACATCTGGCAGGGGTATTTGCCTGTAATTTTACCAATTATTGTTATGACATGGCTAAACAAGTGGTCGATGCCCAGCAGGTCGATTTTAATTTACTGTATCCATTAATTTTGGAAACAGCAAAAAAAGCCACTCAAAATGATCCTGAAACAATGCAGACGGGTCCTGCAAGGCGTGGAGATGTGAATATTTTAAATATGCATCAGCGCATGTTACAGGATATGGCGCGGGAAGATCTTAAAGATGCCTATACACTTTTAAGCCAACAGATACAGAAAAAACACTCACTTGATTAAGTGAGTGTTTTATCAATCGTATCTTTTGAAATCAATTGAGATCTAGTTTAAAGCAGCGTGATCTGCACCAATTGTGACAATAACACCAATACAAAACAGGCTACAGTAGATAAAAAACCAGATGATCATGCGTTTAAAGGCTTTGTCTGAAATCGAGCTATCAGCATATTGTGGTTTTTTAGGGCTTTTGTCATCATTCATCGCAAAATCTCTTTCTGCTTAATATAGATTCATTATGGATAGAAAAGTGTTCACACTGTAGATACAAAAAATTAGAAAAAAACTATAACAGATAAGTAAGCAATGATGAATCTGTTATAAAAATTCAGCTTATGTCGTCACTGATTTACCAATAATATAAATCAATTGGTTTAATGCATTTTGAATCTTTTCATTCATTTCAAATGAACAATTCATCCGAATAAAGTGATTTTGTTGATTGCTAATATTAAATAAGCTGCTCGGCGCGACACTAACACCGTGTTCTAACATGTGCTGATAGATATCATTACTATCGACTTGTTCAGGCAATTCAATCCATAGAAAGTACCCGGAAGGATAATAATTGACATGGCATTGCTCAGGTAAATGGGTTTTTAAATAATTAAAATATTGTTTTTTATAACGTTGTAAGGTGGATCGTAAAGTTTTTAAATGTTTTTCATAATGACGATGAGAGAGGTATTCAACCAAGGCATTTTGGATAAATGAGTTGACTGAAAGGGTGCTCATAAGTTGAGTGTGTTGAATATGTTCAGAGAATTTACCTGCATAGACCCAACCGATACGAAAACCTGCACCTAATGTTTTTGAAAAAGAAGAACAATGTAATACCCAATTTTGTTGATCAAAATACTTCATAGAGAGGGGTTTTTTCTGATCATAGTAAAGTTCTTCATAGACATCATCTTCAATCAAATAAATCTGATATTGGTTGAGTAACTTCGCCAATTTTAATTTAATTTCGTCACTCACAGTAAAGCCAATTGGATTCTGACCATTTAACATCATCAAACACACTTTAATTGGATATTTTAAAATTGCCTGTTCGAATGCGTCTAAATCAATGCCATGTTCAGGGTGCTCTGGAATAGTAATTACTTTTAATCCAAGTCGTTCAGCCGCTTGCCATGCCCCATAAAAAATCGTTTGTTGTAATAAAATATAGTCCCCAGCTTGTGTAAGTGCTTGCAATGAAAGATTTAATGCATCTAAACCTCCAGACGTAATCACAATATCAGATGGATCAGTGGGGATGCCTTGCATAGCATACTTTTGAGCAATAATTTTTCTCAGTTGATAATTTCCGGGTGGGAGGCTGGGTGTTTGTTCATAGCTACGCCGTTGTCGAGCAAGTTGTCCGAGCGTTTGTATCAGTTTAGCGGAGTAGAGCAATTGGCTATTGGGAAAGGCAGAGCCTAAAGGGATAATGTGTTCAGACTGTGTTGATTTTAAATATTTAAAAACAACGGAGTTAATTTCAACTGTTTCATTAATCACATGTAATGTAGTGGGGTGATCTGAGCTTTGTTCTACAACAAAATACCCTGACTTTTCTTTTGAATAAATCAGACCTTGCGCTTCGAGCTCTTGATAAGCATTCATCACCGTAATCAGGCTTAAACCTGATTGTTCAACCTGTTGACGTAGTGAGGGTAACTTTTCATGCGCTTTCCACGTCCCATTTTCAATCAATAGTTTTAGGCTATGGGCCAGTTGTTCAGATTTATACATAGGTCAATGCAAGTGGGTATTTAAAATAACTATAACAGAAGCAATCAGCACAGCTCTATCTGTTATATATTTTTTCTAAAATTTTGTGGCTATATTTCTTTTTGATTTCTTTCCAAAATAGTCGCACACGATGCAGTATACAATGAGGCAGGGATATGTTTGTGACGACTCAGTTGAATGTGCTCACACAAGTTTTATGTGAGCATGGTTGCTCTGAAAATGTGATAGAGCAACTCAATCAAAGATTTGTAAACTTAGAAGCTACATTGTTGCGTGCCAAAGTCTTACGTGAATTTTCAAAAAAGAAAAGTACAGCGATTATCCAATCTGCAATTACTTCAAATCATTTAAGTCTGGCTTATTTGTTTTCACCGTTTATTTTGGCGAATTTAAATCAAACAGTGCTTTACTCAACAGTTCTGACTGCGCAAGTTCAAGATATTTTAAAACCTTATTATCAGGTGGAAAAAACCATGAACTTGACCAAGGATGATGTCGTTCTAGAAAGTTTAAATCTATTTTTAGACCTACAAGATCAAACATGGGATGCACAGGAATTTGTTTATTTTCAGTTGTTCAAAGCACTGACTCAGGCAGAAGTTGATCGTATCTTTTTAATTACAGATCAACCGATCAATCCAGATTATTTGTTTGAAATAGAATGTTTTTTTAAGGTTCGAATTTTCTTGGTAAATCCCGAAAATGATCAAGATGGTCTAAATCTGCAATTAGATCATCATGATCATAAATTAAACATGCAGAAGCTTTTGTTTAAATATAAAGATGATTTTTATGTGGCTTTATGTCGTAAATTTTCAGAAATGAATGCTAAAATTTTAAATTTATCAGGTCTTTATGATTTAGCTCAAGCGCAAAACCTAGTCGAAGATATGTTTTATTCTGAACATATTTATGAAAAACTATCGGTTTATGCTGAATATATGCAAACACGATTACAGAACAATGTGTTTAGTCCCAAATTCAAATCTGTGTCAAGTTCGCAAGCTTAGATGCTGAATAATTGCATAAACAACACTTTGTTAAATTGCTATCTATAAAGATACAACATGAGCCGTGAATACTTAGTTATTAGGTTAAAGTCTAGTCTAAAGCTTTATATTTTAGCGATCAGATAAGTGTTTTTTGAGATGATCTAAAAAGAGCTTCACTTTTTTTGGAATCTTTTGTTGAGATGGCGTAATTGCATAAAAATAAAGTTGCTTTGAATGATAGTCTTCTAAACAACGAACAATTTTTCCAGCATCTTGATCTTTTTTTGCTAAAAAATCGGGTAAAAATATAATGCCTTGATCTTGTTTACAAAAATCTAAAAGGAAATCGCCACTATTGCATGTCAATTTCGGCGTACAGTAAATAGTTTCTTCTTTTTTATTCTTATTCAGCACAATTTTAGTACTTGAATCCGTTTGTGAATACAACAATAAACTGTGCTGTTTTAACTCATCAATTGTATTGGGTACGCCATATTTTGCAAAATAAGCTGTAGTTGCATAAAAATGTCGATGATAGGTACTAAACAGGTGAGCATTACGCTGATCAATATCCTGACTGATTCTTAGAACAATATCATATTGATCTTCACTGATATTTAAAAACTTATCTGAAAGTAACAAGTCTATTTTGATATTGGGGTACTGTGTCATAAATTTAGAAATGATCTCGGTAAGATGCGCATGTCTAAATGAATGAGGTGCATTGATTCTGAGTTTACCCTCGGGATATTTCTGGTCGTGAGTAAAGTCACTGGTTGCCCATTCAAACTCACTCATAATGACTTTAGAGTGTTGATAAAATTTTTCACCTGAATGAGTTAAATCCATTTTGCGGGTATTGCGGATGAACAGGACCGTATTAAAAATAGTTTCCAGATGGCAAATTCTTTTCGCAACTTGATCTCTAGTAATGTTTAAGTGACGTGATGCACTGCTGAAATTTCCATATTCAACGACACTAATAAAAGTATTGATACAGTCTAATTTATCCATTTAATTTTAAAGTACTCTTCACTTGAATGATGAGGGGCTGTTGACATTTCATAAATAGCTTGCGTTGTAAGCTAAAATTGAGCAGACAAGGCATGAAAAGAAAAGAATAGCGAGACTATTTTCGAGTTTCATAACGTAGGCTGAGATAATTTTAGCCACAACCCTTCGGGACTAGTGTGGTTTTTGCCGCTACTTCGTTACGAACTATTCATTTAGAATGACTAAATTTCATATTTCGTGCCTTGCATCATCTAAAAACCACTCGAAGTCGCAAACATAGACGAATTGTCAACAGCCCCTAAAGTAACGCATCATCCTATGCTGATCAATCATTGTATCTTTTTAGGATACAGTTTGTATTTAAAATAGTGTCTAGTGGTTTACGTGTATTTTTGCTTTTATATAAATTCCTTTATAAATGTGTTGCGAATCAAAATGAATAAAGCATTTTTAGAACAACTTACACCTCAAAACTGTCAAATCATCTTTATTGATCAACAACCACAAATGGCTTTTGGCGTACAGTCAATTGATCGTCAAACTTTAAAAAATAATGTGGTGGGATTGGCTAAAGCCGCTCAGGTTTTTAATATTCCAACCACCATTACAACAGTAGAAACAGAAAGTTTTTCAGGACACACTTTTCCAGAATTATTAAATGTGTTCCCTGAAGCCCCTTTACTCGAAAGAACCTCTATGAACTCATGGGATGACCAAAAGGTTCGTGATGCATTGGCAGCCAATCATCGTAAAAAAATTATCGTATCGGGTTTATGGACTGAAGTTTGCAATATTACATTCGCTTTTGGTGCAATGCTGGAAGGTGATTATGAAATTTATATGGTTGCCGATGCTTCAGGTGGAACTTCAAAAGAAGCACATGATTATGCGATGCAACGGATGATTCAAGCAGGCGTGGTTCCTGTAACCTGGCAACAAGTTTTACTTGAGTGGCAACGTGATTGGGCACATCGTGAAACTTATGATGCAGTGATGGACATTGTGCGTGAACATTCGGGTGCATACGGTATGGGCGTAGATTATGCATATACTATGGTACATAAAGCGCCAGAAAGAACCACAACGCAACATGAAGTTATTGCACCTGTGTCAGCAAAATAAACCTTATGGATATAAATATTCATCTACATGGAGATGATCATGACAGATGTACAGTTAATTCTTAAGAACGGCAAAATTACCACGCTTGACCCGAAACAACCTGAAGTAGATGCAATTGCGATCGCTGATGGAAAAGTGTTTGCCGCGGGTGATGAAAATAGCATCATGAAGTTGGCCAACGACTCGACAAAAGTGATTGATTTAAATGGTCGTCGCGTTATTCCCGGTTTAAATGACAGCCATCTCCATATTATCCGTGGCGGGCTTAACTATAATATGGAGTTACGTTGGGAAGGGGTCCCGACTGTTAAAGATGCTTTAAACTTACTCAAAGAGCAGGCAGAAAATACGCCAGCACCACAGTGGGTACGTGTTGTCGGTGGGTGGACTGAATTCCAATTTGCAGAAAAGCGTTTACCAACTTTAGCTGAAATCAATAAAGCTGCACCTGATACCCCTGTTTTTATTCTGCACTTATATGCAAGTGCAATGTTGAACAGAGCAGCATTAGATGTCTTAGGTTTTAATAAAGATACTCCTGATCCACCCGGGGGCAGAATAGAACGCAATGAAAAAGGCGAGCCAACAGGTTTATTATTGGCAACGCCTTCTGCTGCAATTTTGTATTCAACACTGGGTAAGGCACCCAAATTACCCGTCGAAGATCAAGTGAATTCTACCCGACATTTTATGCGTGAGTTAAATCGGCTCGGTGTCACTTCTGCGATAGATGCCGGAGGGGGTGGGCAAAACTATCCAGATGATTATGCAGTGATCAATCAATTGCATGAAAAAGATCAAATGACCGTTCGTATTGCTTATAACCTCTTTGCACAAAAAGCCGGTGAAGAGTTAGAAGATTATCAACGATGGACAGAAATGACGTTTCCTGGTGATGGTGATGCATTATTGATGATGAATGGTGCGGGTGAAAACCTGACTTGGTCAGCTGGTGATTTTGAGGATTTTTATGAACCTCGCCCAGATCTTCCAGAAAAAATGGAAACTGAATTAGAAGCTATTGTTGAACATTTGTCTGAGAAGAAATGGCCGTTTCGAATTCACGCCACCTATGATGAAAGCATTAGTCGATTGCTCAATGTTTTTGAACGTGTCAATGGTAAAAAGCCATTTGAAACCCGTTTTATTATTGACCATGCAGAGACGGTTTCAGAAAAAAACATAGAACGGATTGGTGCCCTCGGTGGAGGAATTGCCATTCAACACCGTATGGCGTATCAAGGCGAAATCTTTGTTCAGCGTTATGGTGCCGATGCAGCCAAAGACACGCCTCCGGTAAAAAAAATGCTTGAGTTGGGTGTCCCAGTGGGCGCTGGAACAGATGCGACGCGTGTTGCATCATACAATCCTTGGGTCTGTTTGGCATGGTTAACCACAGGTAAAACTGTGGGTGGTTTTACTTTATATGATGAGAAAGACTTACTTGATCGTCAAACAGCGTTAAGACTATGGACCAAAGGATCTGCTTGGTTTTCAGGCGAGCAAAACCATAAAGGCGCTTTAGTCGCAGGGGAACATGCAGACCTAGTTGTACTCTCAGATGACTATCTCACTGTTGAGGGCGATGAAATTCAATTTATTGAATCAGTCATGACGGTGATGGACGGTAAAGTGGTCTATGCGGGTGCCGAATTTAAGCAACAAGATCCACCGATTCCACCCGCTTCGCCTGATTGGTCACCAGTCAAGCGATTTGGCGGGCAGTGGCGCCACTCTGAAAATCGTAATGCGCCTTCCTTACAACCCTTACAAAAAGATTCAGCAGTGTGTGCATGTTCTAGCAGCTGTGGCATGCATGGACATTCGCATGCATGGATGCTTGATGTTCCTATCAATGATCAGGATAAAAAATCATTTTGGGGCGCATTAGGCTGTTCTTGTTTTGCTTTTTAAAACCAACCTAAAAAATTCCATCTGAAACTAGGTGGAATTTTATTGGGGGAGAAATTTATGAAAATCTATCTGATCTCTTTGGCCGTTGGGTTGTTGGTTGGCGTGTTGTATTACCTATTAAATGTGAAATCTCCAGCCCCCCCTTTTGTGGCCCTATGCGGTTTATTGGGGATGGTTATTGGCGAACAACTCATGCCAATGATTAAAAACTTATTATCCTAACGATAGGGTGATGCAATAACAGGAGAAAGGGGCAAATGATGCAATTCAGACTAAGTAAGTTATTGAGCTTCAATGCAGGCTATGTCGATACTGCAAGCTTTCTCGCATTGCATGGCTTATTTTCTGCCCACGTGACAGGTAATTTTGTAACATTAGGCGCGGCTTTAGTCTCCGAGAGTCAAACAGGTGCTTGGGCTAAATTGGCAGCACTACCGATGTTCTGTATTACAGTTTTATCGGTCAAATTGTTGGATCAAAAGTTTATCCGACATCAAAATAGTTCATATGCGTTTTTTCTAAAACTGATGTTTTTGCTTTTTAGTATTGTCGCCGTATGTTCCTACTTTTATTTGCCCTTTCCGAAATACGATACCATCATGAGTTTCACTGTAGGCATGTTGTTGGTGGCGGCTATGGCGATTCAAAACGCGATGCACCGTATCCATTGGACGAAAGAATCACCAACAACCGTGATGACGGGTGCTACAACACAATTGATGTTAAATATTGCCGAGCTTTTTTCCAAACCTTCTCAGGAAAAAAGACTGCAAATTCGACAGAGTATTGTTGCAATTTTTCCAACCATGTTGAGTTTTGCACTGGGATGCGCAGTTGCCGCAATCGTATATAAATTTGCACTACTGTGGTTATTTTTGCTTCCCCCAGTTTTATTGCTGATGATTTACATCAATCGGGACAACTATAAAAAAGCTTAGGTTTTGAAAGATCCTAATTCTAATTAATTATTGAATGACGAGTAGAACATGGAAAATATACAAACGACGCCGCCGAGTGGGTTTTGGAAAACATGTCGAGATCCTTTGTTATTGACAATTGTGGGTGGCGCAATTGATACCATTGGCTTTATCGCACTGTTTGGTTTTTTTACTGCGCATGTCACAGGAAACTTAGTCTTAGCTGGTGCTGCTTGGGTCAAAGGTGGGCCTGGGATTTGGATTAAGCTTGGGGCAATTCCCTTATTTATTCTGACTGTTGCCATCACCAAATATTGGATTGATCGTAGCGTACAAAAACATACCACCTTAAGTTATTTATTTTTGGGGGAAGCAATTTTTTTAATTGGGTTTATGCTTGCAGGTTTATATTTTGAACCGTTTAAAGATGCCAATAGTGTCACTGTCGCAATTACAGGTGGTTTAGGGCTGATCGCCTTAGCTATTCGTAACATTTCAAGTAAAACCTTAATTAAACATATTAGTCCGAGCACCATGATGACGGGAAATACAACACAGTTAGGTATAGATATTTCTAATTATTTAAGAGATCGGAACCATAGCAATATGCAAAAGTTACAGCACAGTTTCAGCATTGTGGTGGGTTTTGTGATTGGCGCATTTTTAGGTGCTTTTTTATATGTGTATCTAGATTTCTGGAGTGTCGCTTTCTTTGTGGCACCCGTGTTGTATCTGTCTTATCTCGCAGCCCAGCAAAGATTTGTCCAACCAAGCTAGTGACTCAATGATGAATAAACGTCAATGAGTAATCATGCTTAATGGAGTTTTGTCATGATTATTGTGACCACGTAGGCGCTTAAAAATTCCCTCAAATATTTATTGGAACAATCGTCTTTTAGTTAAATCAAGCCTTGATTGATTTAACTCGCATTCATCATTCACATTTTTGAGAAATCCAAAAATTAAACCATGTTTTGTCGAATAGCAAAACCAGCATCTGTCATTTATTTAAATTATGGACTTTGCAAAATTAAGGTAAACCTATGTCAAATTTGATTAAATTTACAATTTCTCTTGTTTCATTGCTCAGTATACAGTTACATGCTGCTCAATACAGCTTAGACAAAAATAGTCCTTATTTGTTTGGTGATTGGGAGGGGATGCGGACTGAACTTTTAAAGCAAGGCATTAAATTAGATGCAAACTTGATTGTAGACAGCGCTTATTTAGTTGATGGTGGCTACAATCCGGGGAGTGATCCTAAATATGCCAGTCAATTTTTAATTGGTTCAACTTTAGATTTAGAAAAGCTGGCAAATTGGGAGGGGATCACATTAAGAGCAACAATCACAGCAAGACAAGGACAAAGTTTATCTTCAGAAGGTATTTCTGATCCATCCGCACCACAGCTTGCCAATGTTCAAGCAAATTATGGTCGTGGCAACAGTAAAAGTCGATTGACCGAGTTTTCTTTGGAGAAAAACTTTAAAGAACAGGGGCTCAGTATTAAATTAGGGCGTTTGGGAATGGGTACAGATTTCAATGTGATGTCTTGTGAATTTCAAAATAATTCATTTTGTGCTACGCAAATGGGAAAATGGCAAAGCGGAATTTGGTATAACTCTCCAATTTCTCAATGGGGTGGTCGTTTAAAATATCAATTTCACCCAGAACTCGCCTTACAAATCGGTGTTTATGAATATAACCCTCAAAATGCTTTAGAACGGCATGGCTGGAATCTGAGTACCCATCAAGCTGATGGTGTCACCATTCCGTTAGAGATGATCTGGCAACCGAAATCATTGATCAATGCATTAGCAGGAACTTATCGCGTAGGGGCAATATATAACACTGCAGATGAAACTAAAAATCAAAAGGATATACGGACGGGGCAGCAACAAAATCATACCTATGGCGCTTGGTTTAATTTTGACCAGCAACTTACTTCAGTTGGTGTAGGAAAGCAGGGCTTACACAGTTTTGCAAATTTTACATTCCATAGCCGTACCACCAACAAGGTGGATCAGTCTCAACAGATCGGTCTAAAGTATTATGGGGTGATAACCAGCCGAGCTGAGGATAATTTGGGTTTTGCGCTTAATCGTATTCATATCAATAATCGTTTTGCAGATGATAAGAAACAAATTAATGCTGATGCCGAATATAATATTGAATTAAATTATAGTTATTATCCAACAAAATGGCTGATGTTACGTCCAAGCCTGCAATATATTGTTCATCCTGGTGCAACACATGATATCAACAATGCTTGGGTTTTGGCATTGGGGACAAAGCTTAACTTTTAGAATCAAGAATAGTTAATTAAATTTTATCAATGCATGCTGATGTTACGAACACTAGGTATTTATCTATATTGATTATAGATGGGTTTATATACTGCTTGATCCATGCTTATGCCATATAATGTAAGGCAATAAAAAGCCGAAAATAATTCAAAGTATTCTCTTAAATAGAAAATGAAGACTGATTTATTTTTAGTAAAACCACCTTACACAAGCATCTGCTAAAAGTTGCGTAGTATCGAAGCTTACATTTAAAATTGGAGATTGAATGGCGTGTAAGCCCAAGGGAATTTCTGTACAGGCTAAAATAATTGAACCTGCACCTACATCCATAAGCCGTTGACTGAGTTCTTGAAAAATGATACCTGCTTTTTCTGATTCATTCCGTTTAACAGCATAAACTGCAGGCATAAATTTTTTTTCAATTTCTTCTTCAGAATTCATTACATAAGGGATGTTATATTTACTTAATTCACGTTGATATAACTCGGTAGAAAGGGCGCCTTTGGTTGCTAAAATTCCAACTTTATCACCATATTTATAATGATCCAAAATCTGTTGTACAGTAATTTCAATCATATTTAAGATTTCAATATTGGTCTGTTGTTGTAAGTCAGCATGCCAAAAATGTGCGGTGTTACATGGAATTGCCACTTTAGCAACACCACTACGTTCTAAAATTTTTAATCCATGTAACATGGCTTTGAAAGGACTTTCACCTAAGTTTTTAAGTGCAAGTTGTCGGTCAGGAATTCCACCATGATTCCAAACAATAGTTGGAATATGTTCCTGATCTTTAGTTGCAGGGCTTGCATCGAGCAGGCGCTGTTGAAAATCAACTGCAGCACCTGGCCCCATGCCACCCAGGATTCCGAGCGTAGGAAATTCTGAAAAATCAATCATTTTACAAGCGGTATGCGTCTTTGTGAGAGAATGCTTTACGGTACCCAAATAAGCCTACAGCACCACCAGTATGCAGAAAGATCACTTTGTCGTTTTTAGTGAAATAACCTTGGCGAATTAGGCCTACTAAACCTGCAAAACCTTTACCTGAGTAAACTGGGTCAAGCAAAATACCTTCAGTTCTGGCAAGGAGTTCAACAGCTTCAACCATGCTGTCTGTTGGGATACCGTAACCTTCGCCAACATAGTCACTATTTGCCACAACTTTTTCACGTGCGATAAGATCAGCACTCAAACCAAGATGTTCTAAAGTTGAGCGAGTAAGTTTATAGACGTTTTCTTCTTGTTTAGATTTTTCAGCACGAACGCTGATACCTAATACAGGTAAGTTAGAATTTGTTGCAACAATACCCGCTAAAAGACCTGCTTGAGTTCCAGTACTCCCTGTTGCATGTACAAGATGAGTTGGTGCAAGTTGGATCTGGTTGAGTTGGTTAATTAATTCAATTGCAGTAGATACATAACCTAAAGCACCAATAGCGTTTGAGCCTCCACCTGGAATAATATAAGGACGTTCACCTTGTGCTTCTAATTCTTCTGCTTTCGCTTCTAAAGCAGCAGCCATGTCTGTGCCGCCAGGAACAACTTCAATTGATATGGCACCTAAAATTTCGTCCAGCAATAAGTTCCCATTGTTGTAATATTCATCTGCAGCATCACTGACGCGTTGTTCAAGTAAAACAGATGCTTTTAAGCCAAATTTATTTGCTGCAGCAATGGTTTGACGAACATGGTTAGATTGAGTTGCACCTTGAGTAATCACATGCGTTGCGCCTTTTGCAATTGCATCGCCTATTAAAAATTCTAATTTACGGGTTTTATTTCCACCAGTAGCAAGACCTGTTGCATCATCGCGTTTGATATAAATTTCAGGACCGTTTAATGCTTTGGTTAAGTTAGGTAAAAACTCAAGAGGAGTAGGTGCATGAACAAGTTTAACGCGGGGTAAATGACTTAATAACATAAAAGTGTCCTGTAGATTTAGTGTATGTAATCAATCATGCGGTTAACTTCTTTGCGCATAATTTCTAAAATATGTTTTTTGGCTTCAATGAATTCTGGCTGTGGAGCAATATTTTCAATCGTACGTGTATGGGGTAAATTGACTTGAATATCTTCTGCAATACGTCCAGGATGTCCTGCCATTAAGATAATGCGATCTGCTAAAAGTAAAGATTCGTCTATATCATGAGTGACAAATAAAACGGTCGTTTTGTTATCTTGCCAAAGCTTAGTTAATGTTTCCTGCATCAAAATACGTGTTTGAGCATCCAAAGCACCAAAGGGTTCATCCATGAGTAAAATTTTTGGTTTCATGACCCAAGCACGGGCAAGTGCAACACGTTGTTTCATCCCCCCTGAAATTTGCCAAACGCGATGATTTTCAAATTTTTTTAAACCTGTTTTTTCTAAGTAATATTCAGTTTGTTCGGTAATGTATTTAGGCTCTCCCTTTAATTGCTTAAGGGGAAAATAAATATTTTCTTTCACTGTAAGCCAAGGGAATAATTGTGCTTGTTGGAATACAACAGCTCGATCAATGCCTGGTGCTGAAATAGGTTGACCATCTACATAAATGTTACCAGAGCTAGGTTTTTCAAAACCTGCAAGTAAGTTCAAAATAGTTGATTTACCGCAGCCAGATGGACCAAGTAAACAAACGAACTGACCCTCAGAAATTTCTAAGTTAATGTCTTTTAGAACCGTATTTTCAGATTTGTTTTGCTTGAATGTTTTTTGAAGATTATTTAGCTGAATAAATGCTTGAGTCATTATACTTTTCCTGTCCAAGGTGCCCATTTTTGCTGTGCTTTTACAATGAGCCAATCTAAAATAAAGCCAATTGTTCCAAGTAAAATAATACCGACAATCACAACATCAGTACGTAAGTATGAGCCCGCGTTAATGATCATCCATCCTAAACCTGACGTTGCAGCAACCATCTCAGCCGCAATTAATGAGGTCCAACCAATACCAATCGATAAGCGAATCGTGGTGAAAATTTCAGGAAGTGAAGAGGGTAAAATGACACGAAATAAGATTGATGCTTTTCCTAGTCCCATTGTTTGTGCAGCTTGAATTAAACCCTGTGGAACGTTTTGGCTTGCTGCAGTTGCGCCAACAATTACACTAAGTAAAGTAGCAATAAAGATTAGGAAAAATTTTGATGCCTCACCAATCCCCAACCACACAACAACTAATGGGATTAAAGCAATTTTAGGAATAGGGCGTAAAAATTGTACGAATGGATCTAAAATGGCATTGAGTACAGGACTACGGCCCATTAACAACCCCAAAGGAACACCAATAATAATGGCAATGAAAAATGCAAAAAATGCACGTGCCGTACTTACTAAAATGTGTTGATAAAATGGAGCATCTCGATAACCGTTTTGAAATAAATCTAAAACTGTATCTACTATTTGTAAGGGGGATGGCAATAAAATGGGTGACACAAGTTTAAAGGTACACACAAGCTGCCAAATAACAACAAAAGTGATTAGTGATAATGCACTAATTACTTTTGCTTTAAACGGGTTCAACTGACTCATTCTATAACCTTATTTAGTTGCTTCGATAAGGTATTTACTGTCGATATTGGGCGCATAACTTTTTGGAACATCAGACTGTTTTAGCTCGCCGATACCGACTAAAAATTTAGCAATATCTTGAGTTGCTTTTGCCAAGCCTGAGTTTTCATCGTTTGATGTTGTACCTAGATACTTTTCAGATGCTTGATCTTTCAAAGGAATGTAATCAATACCTGCCAATGTAGTTTCAACTTGCTCGTATGGAAGGTTTAAGTATTTAGAAATTTTTTCAGAAGCTAATTTCGGATCTTTTTTATATTCATCAACTTGTTCTTGGTATGCTTTTAAAAACTTAATCACAAGATCGGGGTGTTTTTCTGCAAACTCTTTGCGGACAGCGAAGTTGTTATAAACCAAAATGCCTTGTTCATTTAGTGTCGTTGTACGATAAATCTCTTTGCCACTTTGTTTTTCTAATTGTTGTGTAAATGGGCCCCAAACATAGGCAGCATCAATATCGCCACGAGTCCATGCAGAAACAATTTCAGCAGGTTTAAGTGGTAATAATTTGATTTTTGATTTATCAATTTTATTTAATGTAAGTGCTTGTTCTAATGCATATTGTGCAGTTGAGTTTGCAGGGAAAGCAACTCTTTTACCCACTAAGTCTTGTAGAGTTTTAATTTCAGGTCGAACAATCAAACGCTCTGCACTTGAAATTAGACCCTCTAAGCCAATGACTTCAATGGGTAATCCGCGAGTGATCCCTGCAACAGCTGGACTTGAA
Source organism: Acinetobacter sp. RIT698 (assembly GCF_009668065.1). Taxonomy (NCBI): domain Bacteria; kingdom Pseudomonadati; phylum Pseudomonadota; class Gammaproteobacteria; order Moraxellales; family Moraxellaceae; genus Acinetobacter; species Acinetobacter sp. RIT698. The sequence continues at coordinate 801 of NZ_WJYH01000017.1, read as the reverse complement.
CCAAAACGGGCGATATCAATTTCATTGGCAGCAAAGTAATTAATCACATCTGCTCCCGATGCAAATTCAACCCACTTAATTTTGGTGCCTAAAGCTTTTTCAAAATCTCCGTCGGCTTTACCTAGGACCCAGACACGGGGACCACCACCCCAAGCAAAACGGACCTCTTGTGGTTGTTCTGCTGTTTGTGACGCTTCAGCTTTGGGTTCATTGTTTTGTGGCGATTTATTTCCACAACCAACTAAAAGTGTAAAACTGAGAATACCGAGGGACAAAGCCAAATTTTTAAAATGAAAACCTGTTGTATTCAACATTTTTCTTTCCAGTGTTTTTGAAATTTCTCCGATCTTAATGAGAATTTTAAATTAATAAAAATATGAAAAAATGGAATAGTTATATATAAAATAGATGTTATCTTTATGAATAAAAAAGAAATATTTATAGTTTTTAAAAGTAAAGATTATACCTTGTAGTCAAATTTTTAAGATGATGTGCTTTTAAAGCATAGGTAGAAATTTGATTATAAAATCATTTATTTAAATAATTGATGATCACATTCTGATTACTTCAAGTAAAAAATATCAAAAATACACATGCTGGTTTTCGTATTGATAAGTACTTTCGGACCAAGCCTATAAGTTTAATTAAAAAGGGTGATTAAAATGAGAATGATCAATTAACAAACAAACTAAAATTTGGTTTGATTAACATTCATTTAACTTATCTAACTAGGTATATGAATTTTAAACCATTATTAGATTAGGAGGTAATGAACATGTGCTTGATCAAAATTGTGGAATA